>NZ_SISL01000039.1:0-25748 GCF_004307965.1 Verrucosispora sp. SN26_14.1
AACCGGCGGCGGTACGCTCGCCGATCCGCCGACCGAGGCGCGGCCACCGGCCGAGGCACGGGCCGACGGGCCGGACGACTCCGGACCGCTCGACCAGTTGCCTCCGCGAGGATCACCACCCGGATAGCGGTACGCGTCGTCCGCCTGCCCCGGGTCGTCCTGGCCCGGAATCCGGGCCCGTCCGCGCGAGGAGCTGGGATCGCCGTACGAATTCATTCCTCACACCCTGCCGTCGCGGTGGGGCGCACTCGCACCGCCACCGGTTTGCCGTGAGTTGGGACACCCCGAGCGCGGGGCACGGGGGTGCCGCCGCATCAGTGCCACATCCGAATCATTCGGACTAATCAGACCTACAAGCCGTCGGTCACCCCGGTCGCGTGCAGTACGGCCGGGGCCGGCCGATCGAGCTCGAATCACCGTTGCGCCTCTCGCCTTCGCCGGGCACCCGCTCCACTCGCGGCAGCCACTCCACCCGGCGTCTCCTGCTCCGACTCGCCACCGGTCAACCCGTCCCGCCCGAGAAGGTACTGCTCGACGAGATGGTTCCAGTCACAGCCGAGACACACCTCCACCACGAAGACCTGGAACTCACGCAGCGTCATTGCCAACACGGACAGCTCCGCGACCGTGCGGGCCTGGCCGGCTGACTGCTTGAGCTCGTCGCCATAAATGTAATGGACGTGCGTGAGGTTCTCGCTCCGGCAAATCGGGCATCGCTGGTCCGTGGACTCGCCGTGGAACCGAGCCGCGTTCTTCAGGTAGGGAGACGCGTCGCACAGGTCATAGGTGCCGACGCGACCGGCGAGGAGTTCACGCAGCAGCGCTCGCTTTCGGAGCGAGTAGTCGACGACCTGGCGCTGCGTACGCATGCGGCAAAGGGTACGCGGTCTCGTCTGGCGGGGCGACCACCGTGACGATCCGTGATGAGGGGACCTCGGAGCGAGGAGTTTGCCCGCCGAGGTGTGAGACGCTACGGTTCGATGTATCGGCCCGATACATCGCGGCGGTTAGCGCTCCACGCACAGGGTAAAGGAAGGATGGCCGTGCTCGAACTCGCCATCCTCGGCCTGTTGCAGGAGGCCCCGATGCACGGCTACGAGCTCCGCAAGGAGCTCACCGCCAAGCTCGGGGCGATCCGTGCTGCGATCAGCTACGGCTCGCTCTACCCGACCCTGCGCCGGTTGCAGGCGGCGGGATGGATCACCGAGGCCGCCGAGACACCCGCCACCGCCGAGGAGGTTCCCGCGCTGACCAGCCGACGAGGTCGGGTGGTCTACACCATCACCGCGGAAGGAAAAGAACGCTTCGCTCAGCTCATCGCGCAGACCGGGCCGGAAACCTACGGCGACACCGGTTTCGGTGTGCACTTCGCGTTCTTCTCCCGAACCGACCGGGCGACCCGACTCCGCATCCTGGAAGGTCGGCGCCGCACGATCGAGGAACGTCGCGAGGGCCTTCGCGACATGCTGGGCCGGGCGGCCGAGCGCCTCGACGCGTACACCCTGGAGCTGCAACGCCACGGCCTGGATGCCTGTGAGCGTGAGGTCCGGTGGCTGGAGGAGCTCATCGCCAACGAGCGCTCCGGCCGTGCCCCGACGGTCCCGCACGACGGGACGGCCGGCGGCCGACGAGATGACAACAGCCCGCCTCCGCCTGGAGAGACCAGGACAGAGCGGCCGTGACCAAGAAGAAGGAGGCACACGCGATGGGCTCCGTCCGCGTCGCCATCGTCGGTGTGGGTAACTGCGCCTCGTCCCTGGTACAGGGCGTCGAGTACTACCGGAACGCCGACCCGAACGACCGCGTCCCGGGTCTCATGCACGTCACCTTCGGCGACTACCACGTCTCTGACGTGCAGTTCGTCGCGGCGTTCGATGTCGACGCCAAGAAGGTGGGCATGGACCTCGCGGAGGCGATCGTCGCCAGCGAGAACAACACCATCAAGCTCTGCGACGTGCCGCCGACCGGCGTCACCGTGCAGCGTGGCCCGACCTTCGACGGCCTCGGGCAGTACTACCGCGAGATCATCAAGGAGTCGGACGTCGAGCCGGTCGACGTGGCCAAGGCGCTGCGCGACGCGCAGGTCGACGTGGTCGTCTCCTACCTGCCGGTGGGCTCGGAGCAGGCCGACAAGTTCTACGCCCAGGCCGCCATCGACGCGGGCTGCGGGTTCGTCAACGCCCTGCCGGTCTTCATCGCCTCGGACCCGGAGTGGGCGCAGAAGTTCACCGACGCCGGCCTGCCGATCGTCGGTGACGACATCAAGAGCCAGGTCGGCGCCACCATCGTGCACCGTGCCCTCGCGAAGCTCTTCGAGGACCGGGGCGTCGAGCTGCTGCGTACGTACCAGCTCAACTTCGGCGGCAACATGGACTTCATGAACATGCTGGAGCGCAACCGCCTGGTCTCGAAGAAGATCTCGAAGACCCAGTCGGTGACCTCCCAGGTGCCGCACGAGATGGCCAAGAGCGACGTGCACATCGGCCCGTCGGACCACGTGCCGTGGCTGGACGACCGCAAGTGGGCGTACATCCGCCTGGAGGGTCGCTCCTTCGGCGACGCCCCGCTCAACGCGGAGCTCAAGCTCGAGGTGTGGGACTCGCCGAACTCGGCCGGCGTCATCATCGACGCCGTCCGGGCCGCGAAGATCGCCATGGACCGGAAGATCGGTGGCCCGATCCTGTCGGCGTCGTCGTACTTCATGAAGTCCCCGCCGGTGCAGTACGCCGACCACGAGGCGCACGCCGCCGTCGAGGGCTTCATCACCGGTGAGGTCGAGCGCTGACGCGCTGACCACCAGCAGCACCGTGAAGGGCCGGGTCCACGTGGACCCGGCCCTTCACGGGTCAGGACCAGGCCTGTTGCAGGGCCACGCGGGCCTCCAGCTCCAGCAGCTTGACCTTGCGGTCCAGACCGCCGCCGAAGCCGACCAGCTTGCCGCCGGCTCCGATGATCCGGTGACACGGCACGATGACCGGGACCGGGTTGCGGTTGCAGGCCACCCCGACCGCGCGGGCGGCACCGGGATCCCCCAACCGCCGGGCCACCTCGCCATAGGTCATCGTCTCGCCGTACGGGATGAGGGTCATCTCCCGCCACACCGCCCGCTCGAACTCGGAGCCTCGGGGCACCCGCACCGGCACGCCGAACTCGGTCGCCTCACCGGCGAAGTACGCGCGCAGCTCCGCCACCGCCCGCCGGGACACCTCGTCGACCGGTTCCCTCGGCGCGCCCGCCACCGCCGCGAAGTGCGTCCCGCACACGCTGTCACCCTCGGTGGCCACGGAGAAGTCCCCGATCGGCGAATCCAGCACGGTCCAACGCATCCCGCCATTGTCCCCCAGCCGCCCACCGCGACCACGATCGCGCTCGAACCGGGATCGAGTGGTGTCCCACCACGTCCGATGCCCCTCGATCCGGGATCGAGGGGCATCGGGCGATCCTGTGCACAGCGCAACGGCCGGCGCCCGCCGGAGCGTCCCTGGGGGCGCTCCGGCGGGCGCCGGATGGTACGAGAGATCAGGCGACGGCGAAGAAGAACTTCTCGCCGTTGCCGAGACCCAGGTCTTCCCTGCTCCAGTCGATGTTCTTGCTCGAAATCAACTGCTTGTTACCGGCCTTGCCGGCGGTGACGGCCTGCTCGTCCCAACCACCGAGGTAGATCGAGCCGTCCGCGTTGTAGTCCAGGAAGTAGAACGTCTGGTACGAGCCGGTCGACTTGCTGTTGGCGATCAGCGGCTTGGTGCCCTTGCTCGCCGCGATCACGTACCGGTTGTTGGCCAGGGCCTTCAGGTAGAAGAGACCATCGCCCCGGTTGACCATCTGGTACTTGGTCGACTTGGTGACCGACTTGCTGGTGGCGATCAGCGGCTTGCTGCCCGCGACCACGTACCGGTTGCTCGCCTTGGCCTTGATGGTGACCACCGGGGCCGGCGCGTCGAAGGTGAACTTCTCCGTGGAGCCGACGCTGGTCTTGCTCGCCTTCAGCGACGACTTGCCGGACTTCGCCGCGGTGACGTACTTGCCGTTGGCCTTGGCCTTGAGGCTGACCGTCCCGTCGGTGTGGTGCACGATCGTGAACTTGCCCGCCGTGACGATCGTCTTGTGACTGGCGATCAGCGGCTTGGTGCCCTTGCTCGGCGCGACGACGTACCGGCCGGTGCTCTTGGAGCGCAGCGCGACCAGCCCGCTACCGGCGTTGACGACGTCGTACCGCTGCGCGGTGCCCAGGCTCGACCCGTTGTTGACCAGTGCCTTCTTGGTGCTGGCCGCGGTGACGAACTTGCCGTTGGAGCTGGCCTTCAGGCCGTACGAGTTCCGGGCCTGGGTGACCGAGCCGACGGTGAGCAGCCGGTCCATCGAACCCTTCGGGTCGTACACCGCACCGGCGATGCCGGTGGTGACGATCCGGTCGCGAACCTGCTTCGGCTTCCACGTCGGGTTGCTCTGCAGCAGCAGGGCAGCCGCGCCGGCCACGTGCGGGGCGGCCATCGAGGTGCCGCTCATCCCGACGCTGCCGGTGTTGTTGTCGTGCCGGGCCGAGACGATGCTGACGCCGGGGGCGAACACGTCGAGGCACTTGCCGTAGTTCGAGAACCACGCGCGCATGTCGATCCGGTCGGTGGCACCCACCGTGATGGCGTCCGGCACCCGCGCCGGGGAGACGTTGCAAGCGTTCTGCGACTCGTTGCCGGCCGCGATCGCGTAGGTGACGCCCGAGTCGACGGACTTCCGCACGGCCGCGTCGATCGCCGCCGACACGCTGCCTCCGAGGCTCACGTTGGCGACGGCACGCCTCGGCGCGTTCTTCATCGCGTCCTCGGTGACGAAGTTGATGCCGGCGATGACACTGTCCGTGGTGCCGAAACCGTCGCAGTCGAGCACCCGTACGCCGACGAGCTTGACCTGCTTCGCCACGCCGTACTTGGCGCCGCCGACGGTGCCGGCCACGTGCGTGCCGTGGCCGTCGCAGTCCTCCTCCGATGCCGGCACCGGCGTGGTGGGATCCGGCTCCGTCCCGGGGTCGGAGGGCGGCGCGGCGAAGTAGTCGAACCCGATACTGGCCCGGCCACCGAAGTCCTGGTGCTTGGTGTGGATGCCGGTGTCCACGATGTACGCGGTGACGTTGCTGCCCGTGTTCGGGTACTTGAAGCTCTTGTTCAGCTTCGCGGACGCCTGGTCGAGCCGGTCGAGACCCCACGACGGCGGGTTGCTCTGGGTGGCACTGGCCGACACCCGGCGCACCGGCTCCACGTAGGCCACGGCCGGGTTGGCCGCCACCTTGTCGGCCTGCTGCTTGCTCATCGAGGCCGAGAAGCCGGGCAGCGCCGTACCGAAGACCTGCCGGACGTTGCCGCCGTTGTCCCGGATGAGCTTGGCGGCGATGGTCCGGACCGAGGTGTAGGTGGCCCGCTGGTCCTTCAGTACGACGATGTAACGGCCGGGAACGACGTCGGAGCGTTCGGTGCCACGCACCTCGGCCCGCGCGGGCTCGTCAGGGGTGGTCGCCAACGCGGCTTGGCCGGTGGCGACGGTGATGATGGAGGAGGCGGTCGCGAGGGCGAGCCCGGCCGCCGCCGAGCGGCGCAGTACGCCACGGTATTTCACTAAGTGATCTCCCCGTTGTGTCGACCGTGCCGGGTGGGCAGGTCGGACGGACAGTGAACGTCTCGCTTCGGCAGGAAACCTGCTAGCGAAGAGACGTAGCAACATCATGTACGACCGACGCAACGACCTGTCTCAACCTTTCGGTCGAAACGTCGGCGTTTCGTCGTAGCGTCCTACCCCGACGGAACGAGCCACGGTGGACGTCGGGTCGGGCGGTGCTGTTCCACAGCCACACGGCGGCAGGACGACGGCGGTCGGCGGTCAGCCGACGATGCCCTCCTGGCGGGCCCAGCGCAGCAGCTCGGCCTCGGCGGTGTCGCGGTCCAGCGGCCCGTGTTCCAGGCGCAGGTCCTTGAGGTGCTTCCAGGCGCGGCCCACGATCGGCCCCGGCGGTACGCCGAGCAACTCCATGATCGCGTTACCGTCCAGATCGGGCCGGACCCGGGCCAGGTCCTCCTCGGCCTCGATCCGGGTGATCCGCTCCTCCAGCGCGTCGTAGTCGGCGGCGAGCTGGGCGGCCTTGCGCCGGTTGCGGGTGGTGCAGTCGGACCGGGTCAGCTTGTGCAGCCGGGACAGCAGGTCGCCGGCGTCGGTCACGTACCGCCGTACCGCCGAGTCGGTCCACTCGCCCCGGCCGTAGCCGTAGAACCGCAGGTGCAGCGCGACCAGCGTGGTGACCTTGGCGGTGACGTCCTTCGGGTAGCGCAGCGCCTTCATCCGCGCCTTGGTCAGCCGGGCACCGACCACCTCGTGGTGGTGGAAGCTGACCCGTCCGTCCGTACCGACCGACTTGGTGGCCGGCTTGCCGACGTCGTGCATCAACGCGGCCATCCGCAGGACGAAGTCCGGCCCGTCCTGCTCGTACGACATCGCGTTACGGACCACCGTCAGGGTGTGCTCGTAGACGTCCTTGTGCTGGGCGTGCTCGTCGATCTCCAGCTTGAGACCGGTCAGTTCCGGCAGGAAGCGCTCGGCCAGCCCGGAGTCCACCAGCAGTCGCAGCCCGGTGATCGGGTCAGCCGCGGTGAGCAGCTTGGTGAACTCGTCACGGATCCGCTCGGCGGTGATCCGGTCCAGGTCCGCCGCCATCCGGTTCATGGCCGCCTGCACGTCCGGGTGGACCGCGAAGCGGAGCTGGGCGGCGAACCGGGCGGCCCGCAGCATCCGCAGCGGATCGTCGCCGAACGACTCGGCCGGCGTGCCCGGGGTACGCACCACCTTCGCGGCCAGGTCGGCGAGCCCGCCGTACGGGTCGGTGAACCGGTGCTCGGGCAGGCTCACCGCCATCGCGTTGACGGTGAAGTCGCGCCGCCGCAGGTCCTCGACCAGGCTGCTGCCGTACTGGACCACCGGGTTGCGGCTGACCTGGTCGTACGACTCGGCGCGGAAGGTGGTGATCTCCAGCCGCAGGCCGTCTCGCTGGCAACCGATGGTGCCGAACTCCCGGCCGGTCTCCCAGACCGCCTCGGCCCAGCCGCGCACGACGGCGAGCGTCTGGTCCGGGTGGGCGTCGGTGCAGAAGTCGAGGTCGTCACCGAGCCGACCGAGCAGGGCGTCGCGGACCGAACCGCCCACAAGGTGCAGTTCGTGGCCGGCGGCGGCGAACCGGCGACCCAACTCGTCGGCGACCGGCGAGACCCGGAGGAGTTCGGCGACGGCGTTGCGCTGCGCGGCGGTGAGTTCGCGGCGGTCGGTGGTGTGGGATGCGGCGGCTTCGGACATCGGACCAGCAGCCTATCGGTCCAGATCGGCATCTCATCCGCCGGGCGCGGGTAACCGGCCGGGGTTGACTAAGGTCTGTGGCGTGGGGGCCGGTACGGCTCCGGCGTACCCCTGGGAGGCACAGCATGAGCGGCGGGCTCTACCGCAGCGCGAACGCCGCGCAGGGCGGCGCGCCCGGCGGTCGGCCGGACGACGGTGCCACGTTCATCTCCGCCGACCCGCTGAACCAGCCGGCCGTCGAGTCGGTCGCGCCCCCCCAGGAGCAGGTCGGCGAGGCCAGCGCCGCCACCAACAGCGCGGTCATGGCGATCGGCAGCCTGGTCAGCCGGGGTACGGGATTCCTCCGCAACCTGGTCATCGGCGCGGCGCTCGGCGGGGCGCTGGTGGGCGACGCCTACACCACCGCGCAGATCCTGCCGGGAATGGTCTACGAGTTCCTGCTCGGCGGCATCCTGACCAGCGTGCTGATCCCGGTGCTGGTACGCCGGCGCAAGGCGGACAGCGACGGCGGCCAGGCCTACACCCAACGGCTGTTGACCCTGGCGCTGCTGGCCCTCGGTGCCGCCGCCCTGCTCGCGGTCGCCCTCGCCGTACCGCTGACCTGGCTCTACGGTGCCAGCGAGTCCGCGCCCGGCTACTCCGGCCTGGTCACCGGGCTGGCCCGGCTCATGCTGCCGATGATCTTCTTCTCCGGCCTGAGCGCACTGATCAGCGCCGTGCTCAACACCCGGGGCCACTTCGCCGCACCGATGTGGGCACCGATCCTGAACAACCTGGTGGTCATCGGCACCGCCGGCCTCTACATCGGGATCTTCGGCGCCGAGATCGTCGGCCCGGACGACATGACCACCGGCCGGGTCCTGCTGATCGGTGGCGGCACCCTGCTCGGCGTCGCCGTCCAGGTCGCCGGCCTGATGCCGGCGCTGCGCAAGGTCGGTTTCCGATGGAAGCTCCGCTTCGACTTCCGCAAGCTCGGGCTCGCCGAACTGGGCCGGCTCGGGGCGTGGATGATCTGCTACGTCGCGGTCAGCCAGATCGGCCTGATCGTGCTGTTCAACCTGTTGAACCGCGCCGGCAAGGAGAACTCCGCCGGTCCGCTGATCTACAACAACGTGTTCCTGCTGTTGATGACCGCGCACGGCATCATCGCCGTATCGATCATCACGGCGCTGATGCCCCGGATGAGCGCCGCTGCCGCCGACGGCCGGTACGCCGACCTCGCCGCGGACCTGTCCCGGGGCACCCGCACCGTCTCGGCGGTGCTCGCGCCGATCGCGGTCTGCTACGCCGTGCTCGCCACCCCGATCGCGTTCACCCTGTTCCGATGGGGCGCGTTCGACGAGGACAACGCCACCGCGACGTCCCTGGTGCTGCTCGCCGCCGCGCTGGCCCTGGTGCCGTTCGCGATCAGCCAGCTCTTCACCTTCGCCTTCTACGCACTCCCCGACACCCGCACCCCGGCGCTGATCAACATTCCGGTGGTGGCGCTGCGGATCGGCGTACAGATCGCGCTGTTCCTGATCTTCTCGGCGAGCTTCGCGGGCGCCGGGATGATGATCGGCAATACCGTCTCCTACCTGGCCGCCGCCATCATCTCCGCGTGGCTGCTGCGGCCCCGGGTGGGGCGGATCGGGCTGGGCGCGATCCTGCGAACCCTCGGCCGGGTGGCGGTCGCGGCGGTGGGAGCAGCGGTGGCCGGCCTGCTGGTGGTCGCGCTGCTACCGGGAGGCGACACGCCGACTCGGCTGGAGGCCGTCGTGCAACTCGTGGTGGGTGGCGCAGTTATCGGCGGTACCTATCTCGGGTTGGCCACGGTGCTGCGCATCTCCGAGATCACCGAAGTGCTGGGGATGGTCCGCAGGCGTCTCGGGCGGTGATCGCCGACGCCTGACGCCGCTGCACTGAGCGTGACCGGGGATCACCAGGCTGGGGATGCACCTGTGGATAACTCCGCGATTCGCCGCTCACCTACCGGATCGGCCTGTGGATAACCAACCGGAAGGCCGAGTATGGTCAGCCGTTCGACGGGAACCCTGTTACGTCCCACCCGCCGTCACATCCGGTACCGCCCCTGCGACAGCCGGATGCGGACGACCTCTAGATTGGCTAGTACATGTGCCGGCAACGTGACTGACATCGGTCGCAACGGGACGAGTCCGCCTGACTGCGAACTCCCCGGCCGGCAACGGCGGGAAGATGACATGTCGGGGAGCGGGCCAACCCAGGTAAGGTCGCTCTCGACGGGTACGGCAGGACCGGCGCGCGTCACATCGCGGGACCGGTCCGTCCGGTGCCACACGAAGGTGGAGCGGGAAGTCAGATGCCCAGCAGCGCGGGTCCATCGATCGGCACGATCACCGAGGGAGGACGGGTGACCCAGGTCGGCGAGGGTCAGGACGCGGACGAGACCACTCCGCCGGTCATGACCTTCGGTGCTCCGACAGCCGGTGAGATCCTCGCCGAGCGGTACGAACTGGTCGAGCACATCAACAACGACAGCGCGGGCCGATTGGTCTGGCGCGGTGTCGACGTCGTGCTCCGCCGACCCGTCGCGGTCGTGATGCGCTACCCGGGTGGCGACTCCGCCACCGAGATGCTCCAGGCCGCGGTCGCCGCGAGCCGGGTCATCCACCCCAACCTGACCGGCGTCTACGACGCCATCGACGAGGCCGACCGGGCCTACGTCGTGCGCGAGTGGGTCGACGGGCGGTCCCTACGGGAACTGGTCGCGGACGGGCCGCTGGACGGCGCCCGGGCCACCGCCGTCGGCAGTGCGGTCGCCAGCGCGCTGGCCGCCGTGCACGCCACCGGCATGGTGCACGGCAACGTGCACCCCGGCACGGTGATGATCAGCGACGACGGCCGCGTGGTGCTGGCCGACGCGCGGACCGACGGTGACGACAGCCAGGAGAGTGACGTCCGGGCGGTCGGCGGAGTCCTCTACTACGCGCTGACCGGCTACTGGCCGCACAACGAGGCGCCGCTGCGCGGTGCCACCGCCGGGCACGGTCGAGCGGCCATCCCGGACGCGGTACGCGACGCCAACGGCGTGGTGGCGGCTCCCCGTCAGGTCCGGGCCGGGGTTCCGGCCTACCTCGACGACCTCACCACGGACCTGCTCGACGGCGGGATCGCCCCGCCCTCCTCGGACGTGCTCGCCGCCGAACTGGCCCGACTCGACGTACCCGCCGACGACGACTACCTCGACAACAGCGGCCCACTGCGCTTCGCCGGTGAGTCCGGTGACGAGCCCTCGCCGCTGGCCGCCGCCGGCGGCCGGAAGGTGGCGCTGGGCATCGCCGGTGTGCTGGTGGTGGCTCTGGTCGGCCTGCTCGTCGGCATCAGCGCCCTCGGCGGTGACGACGACAGCCCACAGACCGACCCGGTCGCCGCGCCCACGTCCAGCGCCGCGACGAGCGAGGAACCACCGCCGCCGGCCGCCGTGCAGGATCTCAAGATCAGCGCCGCCCGGATCATCGACCCGGACAGCAACGATCGCAGTGAGGTCCGTGACGCCGAGAAGGTCTTCGACGGCGACCGGGACCAGGGCTGGTCGACGGAGACCTACAACCGGAGCAACTTCGGCAACCTCAAGGAAGGCATGGGGGTCTGGGTCGACCTCGGCACCGAGCGGACCGTCAAGTCGGTGCAGGTCCACCTCTCCAGCACCGGCGCCTCCGCATCACTGCTCACCGGCACCGTCCAAGCCCCCTCGACCAGCGCGGGTGACCGCCAGATCGTGGACGCGTTCAAGAACGGCCCGATCGGGCAGCCCTTCGAGGAGCACGACGGCACCACGATGACCTTCAACGGCTTCGACGCCGACCAGAAGTACCGCTACCTCATGTTCTGGATCACCGAACTGCCGCCGAACAACGGTGGCTTCAAGGTCGGCGTCCAGGAGATCACGGTCCAGGGGTCATGAGCTGGTCTCCACCGGAGCGGCACGTCCAGCGGACCCGGTGATGGAGGTATCCGGCCGGGACGCTGCCGGCGTACCGCTGGACGGGGTGGTCAGCGACATCGACCTGCTCCGCGCCCACGCCGACGGTGACCGGGACGCGTTCGCCACGCTGTTCCTGCGGCACCGGGACCGGCTCTGGGCGGTCGCCCTGCGTACCCTCGGCGACCGTGAGGAGGCCGCCGACGCGCTCCAGGACGCGATGCTGTCGGCCCACCGGGCCGCGGCGCGGTTCCGGGGCGACGCCGCCGTCACCACCTGGTTGCACCGGATCGTGGTGAACGCCTGCCTCGACCGCATCCGTCGTCGGCAGGCCCACCCCACGGTGCCGCTACCCGACGGGACGCACGACCCCGACACCGGCGGCGGCGCCGGTGGCCCCGAACCGACCGCACCGGTACGCGACCACGACACCGCGATGGTCGTCCGGGAAGCCCTGGCCACCCTCCCGACCGAGCAGCGGGCTGCCCTCGTCCTGGTGGATGTGCAGGGCTACCCGGTCGCGGAGGTCGCGCGGATCCTCGGCGTCGCCGAGGGCACCGTGAAGAGCCGGTGCGCCCGAGGTCGCGCCCGGTTGGCACTCCTGCTCGGGCACCTGCGGACCGGCAGCGAACCGGCTCCCGCCGGTGCCGGTGAGGTGCCGCGAATCACCCGGGGGAACCCCGGAGCCCCGCACGGCGTCCGATCGAGGTCGGGACACCATCGTCCGGATGCCAACCAGGAGGAATCGTGAGTGCCGGGGAGTTCAGCGGGGTCGACCTCGACCTGCTCGCCGATTACCTCGGCGGTGCGCTGGACGGCACCCCGCAGCAGGCCGAGGTCGCCCGCCTCGTCGATCAGGACCCGGACTGGGCGCGGGCGCACGCCCGACTCGCCCCCGCCGTCGACGAGGTCCGGGACGAGTTGGTCGACTGGGGCGTGCCGGCGGTCGAGATGCCGCCTGCGGTCAGCGACCGGATCCTCGCCGCGCTGCGCGACGCCGACCTCCCGACCGCCGCGCTCTCGCTCGGCGTCCCCGAGGAGGACACCGACGACGCGGTGACCACGGATGTCGACGACCACGCCTCGACGAAGCCCTCGCCGGTGCCGGCCCAGCCGGTCGGCGGCACCCGACGGCCCGGCGGCAGCCCACGGCCGGGCCAGGAACGCGGCGCACCGAGCCATCCGGGTCGGCGTAGGCGCCGCTGGGCCCGGCTGGCCGGACCGGTCGCGTTGGCCGCCGCAGCGGTGGTCGGCCTCGGTGCCCTGCAACTGTCCCGGCCCGATCAGGCCGGGGACTCGACGGCCGGCACGGCCCTGAGCGATCGCGGCACCAGCCCGGCCGCGCCGCAGGCGTACTCGGAGGACCCGGCCGGGCAGGCACCGGAGGCCGCGTCACCGGACCGTGGCGCCGCATCGGCCCCCACCCCGTTCCGGATCGGCAGTCCACCGGTCCGCAGCGGGGCCGACTACACGCCGGAGAGCCTCACCGGGCCGACGGTGATGAATGGCCCCGGGGACGGCACGGAGCCCACGTACGGCACGGAGAGCGACAACCGGCTCGCCGTACCCGGTGAACTCAGCCGGCTCGGCGACCAGGCGGCGTTGAGCGCCTGCCTGGCCGACATCGGGGTCGAGCACGGAGTCCAGCCGTTGGTCTTCGACGTCGTCGACTACGCCCGCTTCGGTGGGCTCCCGGCTCTGGTGGTGCGCTTCACCGACGCCGCCGGCGTGCAGTGGGCCTGGGTCAGCGGGCCGGAGTGCGGAATCCCAGGATCCGGCTCGGACACCCGCTACCGATCGCGGGTAGGGTGAATCGCGGCCACTGGACGTTTGGCCGACCAAGTGACGTGACCCACCGGATGACCGGCTCGGGAATCTCCGCTTCGTACGATGACGTTCTGCAGGTCAGATGCCGCCGCGTCGGCACTCGGTTCGGTATCGGCGGATGACGCCGGTGGCGACGCTCAACACGATTGGGAGATGGCAGTGGACGAGGTCCGCAACCTGATCATCATCGGCTCCGGGCCGGCCGGTTACACCGCAGCGGTCTACGCGGCACGGGCGAACCTCAAGCCGCTGGTCATCGAGGGCGTACAGTCCGGCGGCGCGTTGATGACCACCACCGAGGTGGAGAACTTCCCCGGCTTCGCGGACGGCATTCTCGGTCCCGAGCTGATGGACAACATGCGCAAGCAGGCCGAGCGGTTCGGGGCCGAGTTCCTGACCGACGACGTCACCCGGGTCGAGCTGGCCGACACCGGCCAACCGGGCGCGGTGAGCACCGTCTGGATCGGTGAGAGCGCCTACCGCGCCTCGGCCGTCATCCTCGCCACCGGTTCCGCCTGGCGCCCGCTCGGCGTACCGGGTGAGCAGGAGTACCTGGGCCACGGCGTCTCGTCCTGCGCCACCTGTGACGGCTTCTTCTTCCGCAACCAGCACATCGTGGTCGTCGGTGGCGGCGACTCGGCGATGGAGGAGGCCAGCTTCCTGACCCGCTTCGCCGAGTCGGTCACCATCATCCACCGCCGCGACTCGTTCCGGGCCAGCAAGATCATGGCGGAGCGCGCGCTGGGCAACGACAAGATCAAGGTCGAGTGGAACACCGTGACCGAGGAGATCCTCGGCGCGGACGGCAAGGTCACCGGGGTACGGGTACGCAACGTGCACACCGGGGAGGCCAAGGTTCTCGACGTCACCGGCGTGTTCGTGGCGATCGGGCACGACCCGCGCAGCGAACTGTTCCGGGATCAGGTCGAGATGGACGACGAGGGCTACGTCAAGGTCCAGGCCCCCAGCACCCGGACCAGTCTCCCGGGCGTCTTCGCCGCCGGTGACCTGGTCGACCACACGTACCGGCAGGCCATCACCGCAGCCGGCACCGGCTGCGCCGCCGCGCTCGACGCGGAACGCTTCATCGCCACGCTGCCCAAGGGCTGAACAGACACATCCCGGAGGAAGGGTCACACAGTGGGAGCAACCAAGTCGGTTACCGACGCTAGTTTCGCCGCAGACGTACTCAAGTCCGACAAGCCGGTCCTGGTGGATTTCTGGGCCGAGTGGTGCGCACCGTGCCGCAAGGTGTCGCCCTTGCTGGAGGAGATCGCGGGCGAGATGGGCGACCAGGTCAGCATCGTCAAGCTCAACATCGACGAGAACCCGGAGACCGCCCGCGCCTACCGGGTGATGTCGGTGCCGACGCTCACCGTCTTCAAGAACGGCGAGCCGGTGCAGTCGATCGCGGGCGCCAAGCCCAAGGGTGAGCTGGTCAAGCTGATCGAATCGGCGCTCTGACCCCATACAGCGCGATCGTCGACCCCGTCCCGGGACCTGCCCGGACGGGGTCGACGCGTTTTTCCCCGCCCGCACCCGCACCGAACGCCCAGCGCCTAACCTCGAACTCGGGGGCCGCCGGACGCCGGTGAGCAACCTGGGTCCCCGTCGCACTGCCACGCGTGCCGACACAGGGCCCGGTAAGCCACCGATCGTGCAGAGGGGGCCGAACGTGCGTCCGATCCGTCCCGGTGACCGGGGACCCGCCGTGATCGAGATCCGAGCGGTGCTGACCAGCCTCGACCTTCTCTCCAAGGCCACCGGTCCGTTCAGCGACGAGTTCGACGCCGCCACCGAGCGGGCCGTACGGGCCTTCCAGCAGTCCCGGGGGCTCAGCGTCGACGGCCGGGTCGGAGCCGAGACCTGGCGGGCACTCGACGCGGCCCGCTGGCGCCTCGGCGCCCGCACCCTCTACCACGCCGTTCCGGTGCCGCTCACCGGCGAAGACGTCCGGTCGTTGCAGGAACGCCTGCTGGAGATGGGGTACGACACCGGCCGTGCCGACGCCATCTACGGGATCCGTACCTCGCGGGCGGTGGCCCAGTTCCAGCGCGAGATGGGGTTGGCACCGGACGGCACCTGCGGCCCACAGACGATGGACGCGCTGCGCCGGCTCGGCCGCAAGGTGGTCGGTGGTCGCCCGCAGTGGCTACGCGAATCCGACGCGATCCGACAGTCCGGGCCCACCCTGGTCGGTCGCACCGTGGTCATCGACCCTGGGCACGGCGGCACCGACCCGGGCGTGGTGGTGCCCGACGGCCCGCTGCGCTGGACCGAGGCGGACCTGGTGCACGACCTGGCCAGCCGGCTCGAAGGTCGACTCGCCGCGTCGGGCGTACGCGTGCAGCTCACCCGGGGACCCGCGTCGGAGACCTGCCTGCCCGACATCGACCGGGCGCAACTGGCCAACTCGCTCGGTGCGGACGTGTTCGTCTCGCTGCACGTCGACGGGCACGCCAACCCTGAGGCCGAAGGCGTCGCCACCTACCACTACGGCACCGACAACGGGGTGACGTCGGCGACCGGCGAGCGGCTGGCCGGGCTGGTCCAGCGGGAGATCGTCGCGCGTACCGGGCTGCGGGACTGCCGTACCCACGCGAAGGCGTGGGACCTGCTGCGAATCACCCGGATGCCGGCGGTACGCGTCGAGGTCTGCTACCTCACCTCGCCGGCCGACCGGGCCCGGCTGATCGATCCCCGGTTCCGGGACCGGCTGGTCGAGGCGATCGTGGCGGCGGTGCAACGGATGTACCTGCCGATCGAGCGGGACGTGCCGACCGGCTCGATCGACGTCAGCGAGCTGCGGGCGGCGGTCGCCGCGGGCACCGTGGTCGACTGAGCGGCCGGGTGCGGCCGTCAGCCCGCCGTGGATCGGGTCGCCGGGGCGGGCCGGACCGGCCGCAGCAGCGACTCCGGGCTCATCGAGCCGAGCAGCTTCTCCAGCGCGTACTCGACGTCGGACTTCCAACTCAACGCCGTCCGCAGTTCCAGCCGCAGGCGCGGGTAACGGGGGTGCGGCCGCACGGTCTTGAACCCCACCGAGAGGAAGAAGTCGGCGGGAGCGACACAGGCCCCCGCCGGATCGGCGGCGTCACCGAACTTGGCGTCACCGAACGCCTCGATCGCCTTGATGCCCCGCTTGGTCAGGTCGCGGGCGACCCCCTGCACCAGCATCCGGCCCAACCCGCCACCGGCGAACGCCGGCACCACGTTGGCGGTGGTCAGCAGCGCCGCGTCGGCCGACACGGGAGAGGTCGGGAAGGCCATCGAGCGCGGCACGTAGGCGGGCGGGGCGTACATGACGAAACCGGCGGGCATGCCGTCGACGTAGATCAGCTTGCCGCAGGAACCCCACTCCAGCAGGGTCTGCGAGACCCAGGCTTCCTTCTCCAACCCCGGGTCGCCGGCGGCGCAGGCGCGATCGGCGGAAACCGGATCAAGCTCCCAGTAGACGCACTGCCGGCACGGACGGGGCAGGTCCTCCAGCGTGTCCAGGGTCAGACTGACCAGACGTCGCGACATTGGCGCTTCCCCACACTAGGCTCAGACTCGGGACCGGCCCGGACGGCACCGCCGCATCCCCTGCCCCCGACGAGCGATCGTACGCCGCCGATCGGCGACGCGGGAGGGGACGCGCAAATGCCCTCCTCAGGCACGGTCGACACCGGTCCGGCATGTGGACGCGCGTAATCGAGGGCGCTCGTGGCGGTGTATGGCAGCTACCATCGACACTCGGCGCGCCGTGTCGCCATGGTCGCCGGTGTCCTGGGTATCCCGGGACGGGAGCTGTCCGAGCAGCATCGAGGTGATGTCATGACCGGCACGACACTCGACGACTACACCGACCGGTACGCCCGCCGGGTGCGGGGCATGACCGCCTCGGAGATCCGCGCACTGTTCGCGGTCGCCAGCCGTCCGGAGGTGGTCTCGCTCGCCGGCGGCGCACCCTACATCGCCGCGCTCCCGCTGGACGCCGTCGGCGAGATGCTCGGCCGACTCGCCGCCGAGCACGGCACCACCAGCCTCCAGTACGGCATCGGCCAGGGCACGCTGGAGTTGCGCGAACGGATCTGCGAGGTGATGGCCCTCTCCGGCATCGACGCCGCCTGCGGCGCCTCGCCCGAGGACGTGGTGGTGACGGTCGGCGGCCAGCAGGCGCTCGACCTGGTGGCCCGGCTCTTCCTCGACCCGGGTGACGTGGTGCTCGCCGAGGGACCGACCTACGTCGGCGCGCTCGGAGTGTTCCAGGCCGCCCAGGCACAGGTCGTCCACGTCCCCATGGACGACGACGGCCTGATCCCCGAGGCGTTGGAGATCGCCATCGCCGAGCAGGCCCGGGCCGGGCGGCGGGTCAAGTTCCTCTACACCATCCCCACCTACCAGAACCCGGCCGGTGTGACGCTGAGCGAGGAACGCCGGGAGCGGGTCCTCGACATCTGCGAGCGCGCGAGCCTGCTCGTGATCGAGGACGACCCGTACGGCCAGCTGGGTTTCGAGAGCGAGGCGCCGGCACCGCTGCGCGCCCGCCGCCGGGACGGGGTCTTCTACCTCAGCACGTTCTCCAAGACGTTCGCCCCCGGGTTGCGGGTCGGGTGGATCCTCGCCCCGCACGCGGTCCGCGACAAGCTGGTCATCGCCAGCGAGGCGCAGATCCTCTGCCCCAGCGCGTACGCACAGGCCGCCGTCAGCACCTACCTGAGCACCATGCCGTGGCGGGAGCAGTTGAAGGTCTACCGGGAGGTCTACCGCGAACGGCGGGACGCGATGCTGACCGCCCTGGCGGACCTGATGCCGACCGGGACGAGCTGGACCGTTCCCGCCGGCGGTCTCTTCGTCTGGGCCACGCTGCCCGAGGGCCTGGACTCGAAGGCGATGATGCCCCGGGCCATCGCCGCCCGGGTGGCGTACGTGCCCGGCACCGGCTTCTACGCCGACGGCACCGGCAACGGTCACATGCGGCTCAACTTCTCGTTCCCGCCCCCGGAGCGGATCCGCGAGGGGGTCCGTCGACTGGCCAGCGTGATGGAGCAGGACATCGCCATGCGACGGGTGTTCGGGGCCGTCGGCGCGCCGGACGCGCGGCGAGGTCGGGCCGGCTCCGACACCCCGGGTCCCGACTTGGCATGATGCCCGGCATGGGTGCCACCGCTGCCAGAGAAACCGTCGTGTCCGGTCCCGCCACCACCGACCTCCACGTCCTCGTGCTCGCCGGTGGCCTGTCGTACGAACGGGACGTGTCGCTGCGTTCCGGCCGCCGGGTGCTCGACGCGCTGCGGTCCGTCGGCATGGAGGCCGAGCTGCGTGACGCGGACGTGGCCCTGCTGCCGGCGCTGGACTCCGATCCGCCGGACGCCGTGGTGATCGCCCTGCACGGCGCCACCGGCGAGGACGGCTCACTCCGTGGCGTTCTCGACCTCTGCGGCGTGCCGTACGTCGGGTGCGACGCCCGTGCCTCACGGCTCGCCTGGGACAAGCCGTCGGCCAAGACGGTGCTACGCGAAGCCGGTATCGCCACCCCGGACTGGGTGGCCCTGCCGCACGACCGGTTCAGCGAGTTGGGCGCGGTGGCCGTACTCGACCGCATCGTCGCCCGGCTCGGACTGCCGCTGATGGTGAAGCCCGCGCAGGGCGGCTCCGGTCTGGGCGCCGCCGTGGTCCGGGACGCCGCGTCCCTGCCGGCCGCCATGGTCGGTTGTTTCGCGTACGACTCGACCGCGCTCGTCGAGCGGTACGTGGCCGGCATGGACGTCGCGGTCTCCGTCATCGACCTGGGCGACGGTCCGCAGGCTCTGCCGCCGGTCGAGATCGTGCCCCGCAACGGCGTCTACGACTACGCCGCCCGCTACACCGCAGGCCGGACGACCTGGCACACGCCGGCCCGACTGGACGCGGCGGTGGCCGACGCGGTGGCGGAGGTGGCGCTGGCCGCCCACACCGCACTCGGCCTACGGGACCTCAGCCGGGTCGACCTGATCGTCGACCCGGCCGGTCAGCCGCACGTGCTGGAGGTCAACGTCTCCCCGGGGATGACCGAGACGTCGCTGCTGCCGCTCGCGGTCCAGGCGGCCGGGCTGGACTTCGGCCAGGTGATCGCCGACCTGGTCGCCCGAGCCGCCATCCGCTGAGAGCCTCCTGACCGCTCCGCCGATCCGCCGGCACCCTCGGGACTGCTGATCAGCCGTACGGCCCCTCAGCGCCACGCTGAGCGCCGTTGCCGGGGTGTCGCGATCTCCCGCCTGCCTGGTTGTGGTCACTGCCTGCCCGGTGTTCCGGCCTGCTGACGTCCTGGCCCACCTGGACGAGCCCTTCGTGCGGGCGGGATCACTGGGCCGGGCGGGTACCTTCCCGGCCAGGGGCCGGCGCTGCCGTTCCTGCGCTGGTGGCCGAATCCACCGGCGGCGTCTCGGCACCCCTGTCGCGGGGCTTCTGATCGGGCGCCGGGCGGGCTGCGGCCGGATCGTCGGCCGCAGAGGTCGACCCGGCGTCCTTGCCCTCGACGTTCCTGCCCTCGACATCCTCGTACTCGGCGTCGTTGTTCTCGGCGTCTGCGGGCTTCCCGGCCGGTGCTTCCTCGGCCTGTTCCTCGACGGCCTGCTCGGGAAGCGTGGTGCCGGGCGGACCGCTCGTCCGATCGTTGGGAAAGTCGTCGTCGACCTGGAGCACGTCCGGCGGCTCGGCCGTCTCGCCGATGACGTCCAGGAGCGACCCACCCTCGCTCGGCTGGCGACTCTCCGCAGAGGGTGCCGCCTGGGCGGCGAGGCTGGACGGCGCCTGCCACTGGATGCGGGGCGGCTCGGCCAACGGTCGGCCGCCGAACTCCGCGAGCCAGGCGGCTACCAGAGCCAGGTTCTCCCGCCACTGGTCCTCGGAGATCGGCGGCAGGATCGAATCCCAGAGGGAAAGAAACGTCCCGCGTAGTTGCAGCCGCCCGTACGGTCGGGCAAGGAACCAGAGGTGCAGGTGCGCCGATCCGTCGCCCCACCTGTTGACGTGTACCCGGGCCACCCCGTCGAGCGAGCGGATGGCGCGCTCCAGCCGTACCGTCATCACCCCCAACTCGGCCGCGAGCAGGTTGGGCAGGTCACCGAGATCGAGGTGCGACCGGGACTCCAGGATGAGCACCATCGGCAGGCCGGTGGGACGGTCCATCGCCCGTACGCGCCACCTCTCACCCACCCAGATGTACGCCTCGTCGGGCGCCTGACATGCGGTGCATTCACGGTGCGCCTCGCCCTTGCGGGGCGGCTCCACCGCGACCGGCTCGTCGAGTCGCTTGACTTGCAGGTCACCTTCGAAGGGGAAAGACGGCCACTGGGTGAAGTCCGGGACTGAGGGAGGGGTGTCGTGCACGAGGCTGACCCTAACCGAGTACGGCACCAGTGTCCCTACCCGAAGCATGTTCGATTCCGCAGCGGCTCAGATCGCGACAGCAGCACACACTCCCACTTTCCCCAGAGTTATCCACAGGCTTGCACGTCGGCCTGCAACTGTCGTCATCCCCAGTTCGGCAAGGGTTTTGGCCCTCGGTTTCACGTGAAACGGCGCCGGCCTGTGGAAAACCGGTGTGGATAACTTTCAAGCCGCTTCCGGTCGTTCCTGCTGTCGCCCGTTTCACGTGAAACGGCGATGCCATCGGAGGTCGCAGGGCGGTCCCTGGCCTCAGTGGGTCGATGTCGCCGGAGCTTCTGAAGCCGCATGCCCCACGCAACAGAGTCCTTCGTCGGCCCTTCGCGGCACGGCTGCCCCTGTCTCCGTTCTCCCGTGAGTGGGCGCGGTGACGAGCCGAGCGGTGGCGAGCCGAGCGATGGCGCTGAACGAACCGACTTGTGAGCCAAGCGGTCTGGCGGGTGGGCGAGGACCGAGCCGGTGGGCACATGTCAATCGACGAGCCGGGCGGGCGTGCCCAGTGGTCTGTCCGACAGCAACGCCCAGTCGCCCGGGTGGACCCCTGTCCGGCGGGCCGAGCCAGCCGGCGGGGCCATCGGAAGGACGGACAGGCCGGCGAGCCAGCAGGCGGTCGACAGACGGGCGGATGGGCACGCCGACGGGCGAGCCGGGGCCGGGTTGGCGGTCCGACAGGACGCGGATGGGGCGGGCAGACCGGGCGACGTCATTCGCCAAGCAGGCGCGAGTCTGGCCAGCAGTCGGCAGCCGATCCGATGGGCAGGACGCTTGGGGATCGGCCCCTCACTCAGTTTCTCGGACGCAGCCTGACGGGATCGCTTTGATGGGTGCGCGAAGGCCGGGCGGCTTCCTTCGGTGGGCAGGGGCGCCCCTTCCCCTTGGACGGCGCTATCCGCGTCGGCTCCGAGGTCACCCTGGTCTCGGCCACCCGCCGCTGCGAACCGGGCGGCCGAAGTCTTCAGCGATGCCCGGGCCCACGTGCTCCGGCCCGCCGCTAGTCATCACGGACGCGGATCACAACCTCCTGTCATCTGCGGTGTATCGAGTCATGAGCACTTGGCCGCAGCACCAAGGCGCCGGCACCCGGTCCGCAGCCAACGCGAGACCGTCGCCATAGCCCCGCGAACCGCCAAGCAGGCGCCAGCAGCCCGTTTCACGTGAAACGGGCTTGGCACGCGCGGAGTCACGTGCGATCTTCAGCCGACGCCGGAGCCCCTGCCCTCCCGCGACCGTGCACGAACCAGGAGGGCGGAACTCGCCCGGACGGGCCGACAGCGATGACAGAAAGCTAGCGGTCAGCTCCTCACGACCGAACAGCGCGGTGACCGGAGAGCAGGACCGTGACTGCACGCCGAGACGTTCGCGCCGCCTCCAGGGAACGAGTTGGCCTCTTGCCTCCCTCTTTCCCGAGGGCACGAAAGGCTTGCGCCGACTTGGCGGTGCACGGCCGTCGAGCATGTAGCGGACTCTGTATGCCCGCTTGTCCGTCGAGCGCCGCGTCCGCCCGCCTACTCCCCACTACGACCTTGTTCCACGTGAAACGACCACCGGCACGTCTGTTGTCGAGGCGATTGCGCCGAGCCTGGTCCGTGGAGGTTCATTCATTCGTCCGCCCGTACCCGAGGCTTGTCATCGCCCGAGAACATCCGGCGGACGCCTCGTCCCCCGGAAGGCAAATCATCTCGCCGATGATTCACGGTCTCCGGCTCCGAGCCGTCCGACGCCCGCCCCCGGCCCGAACCATCCGCCGCCCGTACTTCCGGCTGAATTCTTTCATCCCGGCACCTTCAGCCCCGCGTCCCGCGCTCCCCGCGTCTTCCGCCCCGCACGTCTGCCCGCCGCTGCCCGTCTTCACCGCTGCTGCGTTCACCCGGGCTCTTCAACCGCAGCCCTTCAACCCGCAGCCTTCACCACAGCCCGCCCGCCTCAGCCGTAACCGCGTGCAGCCTCGGCTCAGCCCGTTCTGATCCGCGGCTCCGACTCGCACCGACAACTCCGCGTCTTCGACCCGCGCGCCGCCGGCCACAAGCCTCTCCACGACCAAGCCTCCGCTCCGAACCTCCACCTGTCCGGTGAGGGTTCCGCGCCTTGGCGCCACTCCGTCGGCCTGAACCCGATGGTCGGGCTCGCTCGGCCCTTCGCGTCCGGCGCTCAACGGCTCTTGGCTGGGCTGAGACGCGGCGAGCGTACCCGCAACGGCCTCGCTGGCCTCAGGCGGGCCGTGAGGGGCGGTGTCGTGGGGCTTGGGGTCCTTGCGGCACCGGTTGGCCTCGATCACCCCGGCGGCCATAGAAGAACGGCCGCACCCCCTCGGGGCGCGGCCGTCGGTCGGACGAGAGTGGCTCAGTTCTGTGCTTCCTCGCCCTCGACCCCGATGATGCCGACGATCCGCTCCAGGTCGTCGACCGTGGCGAACTCGATCGTGATCTTGCCCTTGCTCCGCCCGATGTCGACCTTCACTCGGGTGTCGAACCGATCGGAGAGCCGGTCTGCGAGGTCGTTCAGGGCAGGAGCGACGGGCTTCGGCCGGCGCTTGGCCGCTTCCGTCTTGCTCGGGCCTTCGCTGAGGGTCAGCGCGACGATCTCCTCGGTGGCGCGGACCGACAGCCCCTCTGCCACGATGCGCAACGCGAGCTTTTCCTGCGTCTCCGCGTCCTCAAGACTGAGCAGTGCCCGGGCATGACCGGCGGAGAGCACTCCGGCGGCCACTCGCCGTTGCACCTGGGCGGGGAGATTGAGCAGGCGAATGGTGTTCGAGATCTGCGGGCGGCTGCGGCCGATGCGGCGCGCCAGCTCTTCGTGGGTAGCCCCGAACTCCTCCAGGAGCTGCTGGTAGGCGGCGGCCTCTTCCAACGGGTTGAGGTTTGCCCGGTGGATGTTCTCCAGCAGGGCGTCCCGCAGCATCGCGTCGTCGCGGGTGTCGCGGACGATTGCCGGGATGTTCTCGCGGCCGACTGCCTGGGCGGCCCGCCACCGCCGCTCGCCCATGACGAGCTCGAACTTCTCGTCGTCGAGCTGCCGCACCACGATGGGCTGGAGGAAACCCACCTCCTGGATCGAGGTCTTCAGCTCCTCAAGCGCCTCCTCGTCGAAGACCTGCCGGGGTTGCTTCGGGTTGGGCACGATCGAGTCGACCGAGATCTCGGCGAACCGGGCGCCGGGCACCGGGCTGAGGACCGGGACCGGATCCGGCGCTACTACGGGAAGCGGCGCTTTCTCGGGTACGGGCGGCGCGGATACCTCCGGCGCTCCGACCACCCCGTTCGCGATGGCGCCGACGCCGGCAGCCTCCGGCTCCTGTACCGGCCCGGTCGGGATGAGTGCCCCCAGGCCCCGACCCAGACCGCCCCGAGGACGGTTCTTCATGCCACGCCTCCCAGCGCCTCTACCGCACTACGCATTCCGGCTCACCGGCTCCTTGACCCCACGCTCGGCGATCTCCTGGGCGGCCTCGAAGTAACTCGTCGCCCCCCGTGATCCGGGATCGTAGGTCACCACCGACTGGCCGTAGCTGGGCGCCTCGGAAACGCGTACGTTGCGCGGGATCACCGCCTGGAGCACCTTGTCGCCGAAGTGGTTCCGCACGTCCTGCTCGACCGCGTCCGCCAGTCGGGTACGCCGGTCGTACATGGTGAGCAGGATCGTGGAGACCTCAAGGCGCGGGTTGAGGTGCTGGCGTACCAAGTTGATGTTGTTGATGAGCTGGTTCAGCCCTTCGAGCGCGTAGTACTCGCACTGGATCGGGATGAGCACCTCCTGGGCCGCGACCAACGCGTTCACGGTCAACAGGCCGAGCGAGGGCGGGCAGTCGATGAAGACGTAGTCGAAGTGACCGGGGTAGGCCTCGATCGCGCGGGAGAGCCGCGACTCACGGGCCACCACCGAGACCAACTCGATCTCCGCGCCCGCAAGGTCGATGGTGGCCGGTACGCACCAGAGGTTGGGGATGCCCTCGACCGCCTGAGCCACGTCCGCCAGCGGGACGGAGTTGATCAGACAGTCGTAGACGTCCGGTACGCCGGTGTGGTGCGGCACGTTCAGCCCCGTGGAGGCATTGCCCTGCGGATCGAGATCGACCACGAGCACCCGGTTGCCGTGCAGGGCCAAGGCCACCGCAAGGTTCACCGTCGTCGTGGTCTTCCCGACGCCGCCCTTCTGGTTCGCGACGCACATGACCCGGGTCCGCTCCGGCCGAGGCATGGTCACCTCGCCACTGGGGTTCAGGATCTGCACGGCGCGCATCGCCTCCATTGCCAACGGTGGATCATCCTCTTCGCGCGTCGGAGTTTCACGTGAAACGTACGCGGCCTCGGTATCGGCCGGCTCGTAGGGCCCGGCCGACGGGGTGGGCGTGTCGGGGGCCGGGCGGGGGTCGGGCACCACTCCAGGAGCCGCTTGATATGTCGCCGCCTCGAACCGCGCGGCGGCCGAGGTGTTGCGGCGGATCGGGATCACGCGGGCGTCAGGGGTGGCGTTGACGGGTCGACCGGCCCCGTCCGACGCGTCCCGACCAGACGAGAATTCCGGGCTCGGGGACCACGGTACGCCAGACGTCGGCCTGTCCCGCATGGACTCCGGCGGGTCCTGCGCGCCTCCGTGGGAGCGCCAGTTCGGGTAGTCGGTTTCACGTGAAACAGGGTCGCCCGCTGACCCGGTCACGCGCGGATCGTCGTACCTGCCGTCGTCATGCACCTGTCATCCCTGCCCGCTTCGGATGGTCGGTCTGCACCCGTCACCCGGGCCCTTCGCGTTGTCCTCGCAGAGGTACCGCCCGGCGGGAGCGGCCGGCCCACGGAGGAGACCATCGCCGCCCGCTCCACACTATCGACGCGCGGTCAGCCTACGGCGCAGAGGCGTGGCGGGTCCACGTCGGGTTCGCAACCCGCCGATCACGATGACACAACCCGGGACAGGTGGCGGATTGACGGAGGCACCGGACAGCACTGTCCGACCCGCTTCTTCGCCGCTGGCCGTCGCCCGCCGAGCGCCCGGCACCGCCCTCCGGCGGCTGGAGGGTTAGGAAGGGACCCTTCCTATGCACCAGGCGTTAGAAAGGGGCCCTTCCTTACCCGCAGGCGGTTAGCGGCGGCGGGAGCGGGACTTCTTGGGGGTCGTTTTGGCGGGCGGAGCGACCGCCCGTTCACGGACGATGTCGACCACAGTGGTCGGTGGCGTGATGACGCCCTCGCCGCAGCGGCGCAGCACCGGCTCCCCGCCGCCGAGGCGGTGCACCGCCTCGGCG
>NZ_SISL01000390.1:0-5451 GCF_004307965.1 Verrucosispora sp. SN26_14.1
GCGGTGCTCGACGCGCTCGCCGCCGCCCCCGACCGGCTGTTCCCCGTGCGGGACCTGGCCCAGGCCACCGGCCGTCCGCGCAAGAAGATCGTCGGGGCGATGGCGGGACTGACCCGGCTGTTGAAGGCGCACTACGACTACGCGGGTCGGGGACTTCCGTTCGCCCGGGTGGACGGGCGGCCGGAGGCGCCACGGGAACTCTGCTACACCGTGGACGCGCGGCGGGCGGCATGCTGGCGCGAGGCCCGCTCGCCCCGGACACCGGAGAGCGGCTTCCCGGAACAACCCGTGCCGTCGACCGCACCGGGCCCGGCACGCCCCGCAAGCTGAACTCCGTCGGGCGCGCGCCGCGGGTAAGCAGGGGTCCCCTGCTATACACCAGGCGTTAGCAGGGGACCCCTGCTTACCCGCCCAGGGCGGTTTGTCGGGGGGTGCCGGGGGTAATCGGCGGGGCGCCGACGACAGGAGGGCGCCGTGCGGTTTCCCCTATTCGTCGCCGCGGTGTCGCGCCGGTCGGGTCTGCCGTCCGAGCAGGCCGCCGCCGTGGCCCGTGCGGTGCTGGACACCGTCGTCGAGCGGATGGCGGGCGCGGCGACGACCGCCGACCCGACCGGGTACCTGCCGGACGAGCTGACCGGCGAACTGCCCGCCGGATCCGGTCCGACCCGGCCGGCGGAGTTCCTGCGCCGGGTGGCCCAGCGGGCCGGCGTGGACGCCCCGACGGCCTCGGCCGGGGCGGAGGCGGTCTTCGCCACGCTGCGCGAGACGGTCACCGTGGACGAGTTCCGGCAACTGGTGGCGCGCCTGCGGACCTCGCCGGGTGGTCCGTTCGACGGGCCGGGCGGACGCCTGCCCTGACGCGGCACCGGCCTCGGGGCGGGGGAGGACCTGCCGCCACCCGGCACGCCCGGCCGGGCGGACCGTTTCGCGGCCCGGTGGTGTCTCCCTGCCCGTGGGGCGGTCGGGGGCAGCGGATAGGCTGCCGCCGTGGCAGGTCTGTTGAGGAGTATGGCGGCCCGTGTCGGCGCGGTGATCCCGGGTCCCCGGCGTAGCGGGCCGACCCCGGCGAAGACCGCGCGACCGCGTCAGGTCACCGCGTTGCAACGCCGCGTGCTGTCGTACGCCCCGGAGCCGGACGGTCAGGCCGACCCGGGCGAGATCGTCTGGACCTGGGTGTCCTACGAGGACGATCCCCGGCAGGGCAAGGACCGCCCGGTGCTGGTGGTCGGACGGCACAGCCGGACGCTGTTCGCGCTGATGCTGTCCAGCCGCAGCGACCGTGACGGCGAACGGCACTGGCTGGCGCTCGGGCCCGGCGAGTGGGACCGGGAGAAGCGGCCCAGCTGGGTACGGCTGGACCGGGTGCTGACCATGCGGGAGGACGGCATCCGCCGGGAGGGCGCCGTGCTGGACCGGGCCCGGTTCGACCGGGTCGGCCAGGCGTTGCGCGCCGGGTACGGCTGGCAGTGACCTTCCCGCCGGCGCTCAGCCCGATTCGGGGCGGGTGGCCGCGTGCCGGGTGTCCGGCGGCGGGTACGGCTGCTCGGCGAGCAGTCGCGCGAGGTGGGCGCTGTTGAGTGCCAGCGCCGAGGTCGTCCGGCCGGTGGTGTCGAGCTTCGGGCGTACGTCGAGGTAGTCGGTCTTGTGCAGCGCCTCGCCGACCCAGTACGTCGCCCCGGCCGCCGGGCAGGTGAAGCCGACCTCGTTGAGCGCCTGTTGCACCTGGCCGATGGTGTGGTGTGCGCCGTCCTCGTTGCCGACCACGGCCACCGCGCCGACCTTGCCGTAGGTGAGCAACCGGCCCTGCTCGTCGGTCTCGGCGAGTTCGGCGTCCAGCCGTTCCAGCACCATCTTGCACACGCTGGACGGCTGCCCCAGCCGGATCGGCGTGGCGATCACCAGGATCTGCGCGGCTCGCAGCTTCGCCCGGATGTCCGGCCAGCCGTCGCCGTCGTTTCCGGTCCGTTACCCGCCTTCGGCACGGTCACGCCCCGATTCCGGGACGGAGGTCAGCACTCGGCGAGGTGGGGGCTGTCGCGCAGTTCCCGGCGGGCCCGGCCGGCGCCGATGCCCTTGGCCTCGTACATCGCCGCGTCGGCCCGGTCGAGGGCCTCGTTGAGCTGCGCGCCCTGCACCGGTGCGAGGCCGACCGAGGCGGTCACCCGGAGGGTGACGGTGCCCAGGGGGATCGGTGCGGCGAGCATGTCGCAGAGCCGTCGGGTGGCGTGGTCGATCCAGCGGCGGTCCACCGTGGGGGTGGCCAGCAGCCCGGCGAACTCGTCCCCGCCGAGCCGGGCGACCAGGTTGTCCCCGGCGAAGGTGGCCAGCCGCTCGGCGACGCTGATCAGCACGTGGTCACCGGCGGCGTGTCCGTACCGGTCGTTGATCTGCTTGAAGTCGTCCACGTCCAGCACCACGGCGACCAGCGGGCGGCCCGCGCTGTCGGTGAGCAGTGTGGCGGCGAGGCGGTAGAAGGCACGCCGGTTCGGTAGGCCGGTCAGCGGATCGTGGCTGGCGGCGTGCCGCTCGGCGGTCAGCTCTGCCTGGAGGCGGCCGATCTCCGTCTCGGCGCGTACGGCCCGACGTCCGAGTTGCCAGGAGGAGAGCAGGGCACCGACGGCGCAGATACCGGACGCGACAGTGAGCGGATCCGGCACGCACCTCTCCCTTCGCCGCGAGCACGTCCCGCTTCCGGCCGACGGGTGTGTGCCAGACACCTCGTTTCCCCTGGTGGCGGCCGAGATCGCGTGACAGAAAGTGAGCGGATGGGCACCGCTCACTTGCGCTATCATGCTCGCTGTCCAATGCAGATGCAATAGCAGATGCACGTGCAGATGAGTTGACTCCATCCCTTTTGCCGCTACCGCTCCTCCCACGGCACCGGCGCCTACCGGAGAGAACCGACGCCACCATGCAGCAGCCCCCGAACGGCGTTCCCGTCGCCCAGTTGCCTCCCCTCGTCTGGCAGAAGAGCCAGCGCAGCAATCCCAGTGGAAACTGCGTCGAGCTGGCGGAACTGCCCGAGGGGGCGGGGATCGCCATGCGCAACTCCCGCCACCCGGAGGGGCCGGCGCTGATCTACACCGTGGACGAGATCGCCGCGTTCGTGCTCGGCGCCCGGGACGGGGATTTCGACCATCTGATCGACTGACCGTCCATCCCACGGCTGGGATTCGCCGCGCGCGGGACGGAGGTTCATCTCACTGATGGTTCATGGCATGCTTACACGTCGGTCGGACCGGTCCGTCGGTTCGATCGACGACGACGGCGTGCGGAGGGCGGCAGGTGACCATGGTTTCCGCGGAGGAGGGTCCGGCGGCGGGCCCCACCGTGCTGCGGATGCTGCTGGGTGCCCAACTGCGGCGGTTGCGTGAGTCGCGCGGGGTCACCCGGGAGAAGGCCGGCTGGGAGATCCGCTCCTCCGAGTCGAAGATCAGTCGGATGAAGCTGGGTCGGGTCGGGTTCAAGGAACGCGACGTCGCCGACCTGCTCACGCTCTACGGCGTCACCGCCGAACAGGAGCGCGGCGCGCTGCTCAAGCTGGCCCGGGGCGCCAACAACCCGGGCTGGTGGCACCGCTACGGCGACGTGCTGCCGTCGTGGTTCCAGTCGTACCTGGGCCTGGAGGCGGCGGCGGCGCTGATCCGCAGCTACGAGGTGCAGTTCGTGCCGGGCCTGTTGCAGACGCGCGAGTACGCCCGCGCCGTGGTGCTGCTCGGGCACGGCCAGGCCTCGCCGGCGGAGATCGACCGCCGGGTGGACCTGCGGATGCGTCGGCAGGAGGTGCTGCACCGGGCCAAGCCGCCCCGGCTCTGGGCGGTGGTCGACGAGGCGGCGCTGCGCCGTCCGATCGGTGGCCCGCAGGTGATGCGGGGCCAGTTGGAGGCCCTGCTCAAGGCCACCCGGACGCCGAACGTCCGGGTGCAGGTCATCCCGTTCGCCGCCGGTGGGCACGCCGCCGCCGGTGGCGCGTTCACCATCCTGCGCTTCGGCGACCAGGACCTGCCGGACATCGTCTACATCGAGCAGTTGACCAGCGCGATCTATCTGGACAAGCGCGAGGACCTCGATTTCTACGCGGTGGCGATGGAGCGGCTCTGTGTCGAGGCCGAGCCGCCGGAGCGTACGGCGGAGATCCTGGAACGGATGATCGCCGACCTCGACCCCAGCTGACCGATCCGCGCCGGGGCGGCGTGGATTGACACCTGACGAACTGCTGGCTAATCTCTGGATCGATCCAGTTACTGAATCGATCCAGAACGGGGTGGCGCATGAAACCGACCCTGCGGGCCGTCGCCGAGGCGGTCGGTGTCTCGCGCAGCACCGTCTCCAACGCCTACAGCCGTCCCGACCAGCTCTCCACCGAGTTGCGGGCACGCATCCTGGAAGCCGCCCGGCAGATGGGCTATCCCGGGCCCGACCCGACCGCACGATCGTTGCGCCGGGGCTTCGTCGGCGCCATCGGCGTGCTGTTCACCTCGCGGCTGTCGTACGCGTTCACCGATCCCTTCGCGGTCCGGTTCGTCACCGGCGTCGCCGAGGCGGCCGAACGTCATGACAGCAGCCTGTTGCTGGTGCCGTTGCCGCCGGACCCGGCCGGTGCCCGGCGGGCGGTGGAGAACGCCGCCGCCGACGGGTTCTGCGTCTACTGCGCCGGAGGCGAGGAAGGCATTCTCGACACCATCCGTGGTCGCGGACTTCCCTTCGTCACCACCTCGTCGCGGCCCCGCGCGGACGACCGGTGGGTCGGCATCGACGAGCGGGCCGCCGCTCGCTCGGTCGCCGCACACCTGGTCGACCTCGGCCACCGACGGGTCGCGCTGCTCGGCCACGACGTCCTGCCGCGCGCCGACACCGGTCTGCTACGCGTCGCCGACGTGGCCGACGTGCCGCACCCCACCACCCGCGACCGACTCGCCGGCTTCGCCGACGCCTTCGCGACCGCCGACGTGCCCTGGACCGACCTGACTGTGCTCACCGCCCAGGACAACACCCGGGACGCCGGGGCCACCGCCGCCCGCGCGCTGGCCGCCCTGGCCGAACCACCCACTGCGGTGCTGGCCGCCTCCGACGTGCTCGCCCTCGGCGCGCTCGACGCGCTGCGCGAGCAGGGCGGGCGGGGGCGACAGGTCTCCGTCACCGGCTTCGACGACATCGCCGAGGCCGCCACGGCTGGCCTGACCACGGTGCGCCAACCCGCCGAGCAGAAGGGCCGCACCGCCGCCGAACTGCTCCTCGACCCGCCCGGGGACGCCCGTGCGCGTCAGATCCTGCTGCCCACCACGCTGGTCGTCCGGACCAGTTCCGGACCTGCCCCGAGGAGCTGAACCATGGAACAGCCGACCGGCTTCGTGTTCGCCATCGACGCGGTCACCCGCCACGTCAACTCCGCCCGGCCGGACGCGCCGATCCGTCCCGATCCGCCCCGCCCCGCGCGTTTCGCCGCCGGTC
>NZ_SISL01000391.1:0-5438 GCF_004307965.1 Verrucosispora sp. SN26_14.1
GGGGGAAGGGGGTCAGGGGAGGGTTCGGGTGGCTTTTTCGGTGGCGGCTCGGGTGGGTAGTCGGGTGTGGTCGGGGTGGGCGCAGAGGACGGTCGACGCGCGGGCGGTGAGCGGGGCGAGCAGCCAGTCGACCGGGTCGGGCAGGGCGTCCACGTCGATCAGGACCCGCTCGCCCGGGGAGATGCCCAACTCGGTCGCGCGGGCGGTCGCCCGCTCACGCAGCGTGACGTGGCCCGGTCCGCCGGGCGGGTACGCGCCGAAGTGGTCGCCGTGGGCGCGTACCTCGGTCACGTAGTCGGCGAAGCCGGACGGCACCTCCCGCAGCGGCAGCGCGAACGGGTGCAGGGCGAGCGCGTACCGGTCGGCGGCCGACCAGGCGTCCGCCTCGGCGGCCCGGTCGGCGGTGGCGAACAGGACGTCCACGGCATTCGGTCGATCGGCCACGGTCAGGCCGGCCGACCAGCAGCCGAGCAGCACGGCGGCGGTCTGCCAGTGTGGTGGCAGCAGCACCGCCGCAGTGTCACCGGGCCCGAGCGACAGTTCGTCGACGAGCAGGTTGGCGGTCTTGGCCACCCAGTTCGTCAACGTGGCGCCGGAGAGTTCGGTGCGTTCACCGGTCGCGTCGTCGTACCAGGTGAGCAGCGGTCGGGTCGGGTCGGTCGCGATCGCGTCGGGCAGGACGCGGGCAATGTTGTCGGCCATCGGCGCGAACGATACGCCGCCGCCGCGCGTACTCGATGACAGTCACAAGTCGGCGAACCGTCGGGTCGGAGTCAGCGTCCGTACTCGGCACCGGCGTAGGCTTGCCCGAAGTGTTGTTCCCCACAGTCCCGCCACCACAAGGAGTCGCCCCGTGACCGCCGGTCGCCCGCCCCGCGTGCTCATCGACGCCACGAGTGTCCCCGCCGACCGCGGGGGCGTCGGTAGATACGTCGACGGTCTGCTCGGCGCCCTCGGCAAGGTGTGCGGGTCGGCGGTGGAACTGGTCGTGGTCAGTCTCCGCACCGACCTGGACCGCTATCGCCGGATGCTGCCCGGAGCCGAGATCGTCCCCGCTCCCGCCGCCGTCGCGCACCGTCCCGCCCGGCTCGCCTGGGAGCAGACCGGCCTGCCCCTGCTCGCGCAGCAGGTCGGTGCCGAGGTGCTGCACTCGCCCTTCTACACCTGCCCGTTGCGGGCCGGCTGCCCGGTCACGGTGACCCTGCACGACGCGACCTTCTTCACCGAGCCGGAGCACTACGACAAGTCCCGCCGGACGTTCTTCCGCAGCGCGATCAAGACCTCGCTGCGCCGCGCCAACCGGGTGATCGTGCCGAGCAAGGCCACCCGGGACGAGCTGATCCGGCTGCTGGACGCCGATCCGACCCGGATCGACGTGGCCTACCACGGTGTCGACCAGGACGCCTTCCACGCCCCCGGCGACGAGGAGAAGGCCCGGGTACGCGCCCGGCTGGGCCTGGGCGGCAGCAGCTACGTGGCCTTCCACGGCGCGAAGGAGCCGCGTAAGAACGTGCCGAACCTGATCCGTGGGTGGGCCCGGGCGGTCACCGACCGGGAGGACCCGCCGGCCCTGGTGATCGCCGGTGGTCAGGGGCACGACGACGACATCGACCGGGCCGCCGCCGAGGTGCCGTCGCACCTGCGGCTGCTGCGCCCCGGTTATCTGCGGTACGCCGACCTGCCCGGTTTCCTCGGCGGTGCCCTGGTGGCCGCCTATCCGTCCTACGGGGAGGGTTTCGGTCTGCCGGTGCTGGAGGCGATGGCGTGCGCCGCGCCGGTGCTCACCACGCCCCGGCTCTCCCTGCCCGAGGTGGGCGGTGAGGCGGTGGCGTACACCAGTGAGGACCCGGACCAGATCGCCACCGACCTGGTCGCGCTGCTCGACGACGAGCCGCGTCGGTTGTCGCTGGCCAAGGCCGGACTCGACCGGGCCAAGGAGTTCACCTGGGAGTCGAGCGCCGAGGTGCACATCGCCGCCTGGTCACGAGTACGCGCCTGACGGTGGCAACCCGGCACCCGGAGCGGGCGGTTCGGGCATGATGTCCTGGTGATCTATGTCGTCATTCCGGCGGGTGGCAGTGGCACAAGGTTGTGGCCGCTGTCCCGCTCCGGCCACCCCAAGTTCCTCCACCCGTTCACCGGCACCCCGGCCTCGTTGCTCCAGGCGACGGTGGAGCGGGCGGCGCCGCTGACCACTCCGGAGCGGACCATGGTGGTCACCGGAGCCGCGCACGCGGCGGCGGTGGCCCGCCAGTTGACCGGGCTCCCCGAGGAGAACATCCTCATCGAACCGTCGCCGCGGGACTCCTGCGCGGCCATCGCGCTGGCCGCGGCGGTGATCGCGGTGCGGGACCCGGACGCGGTGATGGGGTCGTTCGCGGCGGACCACCTCATCGGTCAGCCCGAGCGGTGGGTGGAGACGGTCGAGGCGGCGGTCCGGGGCGCGGACCAGGGTCTGCTGATGACCGTCGGGATCACCCCGACCCGGGCGGAGACCGGCTACGGGTACCTCCAGACCGGTGATCCGGTGGGTGACGGTCCGATGCGTCCGGTCGTCGAGTTCAAGGAGAAGCCGAACGCCGAGGTCGCCGAGGCGTACGTCCGGTCCGGTCGGTATCTGTGGAACGCCGGCATGTTCGTCTGGCGGGTGTCGGCGTTCCTCGCCGAGCTGGCCCGCCAGCAGCCCGCCCTGCACACCGGCGTGACCGCGATCGCGGCGGTGTGGGGCACCCCCGAGCAGGACGACGTGCTCGGCGCGGTCTGGCCGACGCTGCCGAAGATCTCGGTCGACTACGCGGTGATGGAGGGCGCGGCGAGCGCCGGTCGGGTCGCCACGGTGCCGGGCGACTTCCGCTGGAACGACGTGGGCGACTTCCACACCCTCGGTGAGGTGTTGCCGACCGACGACGCCGGCAACGTGGTGATCGGTGGCGACGTCAAGGCCGAGGTGCTGTTGCGCGACAGCAGCGGGTGTGTGGTGGTGCCGCAGTCCGGGCGGATGGTGGCCGGCGTCGGCGTGCGCGACCTGATCGTGGTCGACACGCCGGACGCGTTGCTGGTCTGCCCGCGCGATCGCGCCCAGGACGTCAAGGCGATCGTGGACGAACTCAAGGCGCGAGGTGAGGACCGGCTCGTCTGAACGCGGCCAGTCCGGGTGGCATGAGCCGGGCGGTCCCGCCGGCCAGCGGTTGCGGCAGTTGGTCCGGCGGGAACCAGCCGAGCGCCTCGGACTCCGCGCTGACCGTCTCGACCGCGCCGGGCGGGGCGATGACGGCGAAGCGTACGTCGTGGTGCAGGGAACCGCCCCGGCAGCCGACCTCGTGCACGTCCACGTCGATCGGCACCGGGTCCACCCGCAGGCCGGTGATGCCGGACTCCTCGGTCGCCTCGCGGAGCGCGGCCCCGGCCAGTGTCCGGTCGCCCGACTCGCAGTGCCCGCCGAGCTGCACCCAGCGGTGGAACTTGCGGTGCAGGCAGAGCAGCACGCGGGTGCCGGTCGAGTCGAACAGCAGGGCGCTGGCGGTGACGTGTCCGGCCCGGTGCTCGCGGCTCATCGCGACCGGTCCGGCGGTCAGCAGGTCGAGGGTGCGGGCCCGGGCGGTCGCGGCGTCCGGGCTGGTCGGCGTCCATCCGGTGAGGACCGCCGACGCGTCGGTGTGCAGTGCGGCCCAACCGTGCTCCGGGGCCTGCGGGTGCTCCTCGGTCGCGTGAGGCGTCGACACGGCCCCTCCTTCCGTCCCGCACAGCGTACGGGCGGGTGGGAGGGGAGTTGCGGGGCGGGACGGTGGACGACCGGGCGGCACCCCTGCGGAAGCGTGAGCCGCAGACCCTCGTGCGGTGCCACCCGGTCGAGCCGTCCTGCGGCCCCCGGACTCCGCAGTGGCGGCACGCGATGCGTGCTGTCCCTGCGGCACGCAGAGCATGGCGGACCCGGGCGGCGCGAGTCGAGGTCTTTTAGCCCACGCTTAACAGACCAAGGCGATGTGTCCCAGGTAAAGTGCCTAGCGTCGCCGGGCGTCCCTCGGTCGGGTGACGGGGAGCCGTTCCATGCTGAAGATCCACTTCTCCGGCGAGGACATCCTCCGGACCAGAGTCGCTCCGGCTGCGGACCCGATCTGGGAAGTGGTGCTGAGCCTGCACCTGCTGCCCGGACGCAGCCGGGACCCACTGCTCGCCGGTTGGCGACGTGAGGTCATGCGCGGCCTGCGCCGGCAGGATGACGCCGACGGGCTGCGGCTGCTGCTGGCGTTGAACCCGCCGCGTGGCTACTTCCCGGACTTCCTCACCCCGCACGAGAGCGTGGGCGGGTTCGAGGCCGGGATGGAGGCGCTGCGGCGTACCCCTGCCACCCTGCTGCACCGCGACCTGAGCCGGCTGGCCAGCGGTCGGAGCCTGCCCACCGGGGCCGACGCCGTGGCCCGGGGCGAGCCGCGGGCGCTGGACGACCTGACCGATGCCATGAGCCGGTACCGCGACCTGGCGCTCGGTCCCTACTGGGAGCGGGTGCAGGCGGCGGTGGACGCCGACCGGAACCGGCGGGCGCGGGCCATGCTCGACGGCGGGATCGAGGGTCTGCTGACCTCCCTGCGGCCCGGCGTGCGCTGGGAGTCCGGCGTGCTGCACATCCCCGACTATCCGAACAGCCGTGAACTGCACCTGCTGGGGCGGGGGCTGCTGCTGGTGCCGTCGTTCTTCTGCGCGAAGACACCGGTGGCGCTGGTCGACCCGGAGCTGCCGCCGGTGCTGGTCTATCCGGTGGACCGGCTGGGTGGACTCGTCGTCGACGGGGCCGACGGCGCCGGCACCGGCCGTACGGCGCTGGCGGCGCTGCTCGGCCGGACCCGGGCGGCGGTCCTGGCCGCCACCGACGGCGGGTGCAGCACGGGCGAGCTGGCCCGCCGGTTGCGGATCTCGGCGGCGGCGGCCAGCCAGCACACCACCGTGCTGCGCAACGCCGGCCTGCTGGTGAGCCACCGCGACCGCAACACCGTCCTGCACACCCCCACCCCGCTGGGCCGCGCCCTGCTCAACCCCTGACCGACCGGCACCGGCGGTCGGCTCTCGACCGGGCGGGCCCGGTGGCGGGTCCTCAGAGGGCCAGGGAGGCGGCGGCGGTGGTGGCCGGCGGTGGGGGGAGGAGTTGGGAGGGGACGTGGTGGGCCGCGAGGGCGGTCCGCAGCTTCTGCACGTCGGTGCCGAACCGGACCAGCTGCACCGGGCCGACCGGGGTGGGCGGGGAGCACAGCACCAGTCCGGTGGCGCGGCCCGGCCAGCCGGGCACGGTGTTGACCAGTCCGGCGCGTACGTCGTCGTCGACGACCTGGGTGAACACGGTGCCGGGGGCGACGACGTCGATGACCGAGGCGATCGCCGCGGCGACCACCGCCGGATCGGGGCGGGACTCGCCGGGGCGGTCCGGCAGGTGTGCGGCGTCGGCC
>NZ_SISL01000392.1:0-5410 GCF_004307965.1 Verrucosispora sp. SN26_14.1
AGATGTGAATACGAGACAGGGGTGGCGGCGACCCAGACGACCATGCCGGTGACGGTCAGCGCGAGCCCGCCGGGCAGCAGCAGACCGGAGGCGACCCCACCGGCACCGCCGCCGAATCCGGTAGCCGGGCCTCGGCTGGGCTTCATCTGGCGTACCACCTGGACCATCGTGGACGCGGTCTCGCCGCCCCGGCACTCCAGCTTGACCCGGTAGTTGCCGGGGAGCACCCGGTCCTTGACCATGGCCGTCCCGTGCAGCAGGCCGCGTTGCGGCTGCACCGCGACCCGGCCGAAGGCATCCGAGACGACGATCGCGCCGACCGAGTTGTCCTGACAGCTCGCCCGCAGGCCGACCAGGTGCCCCGGTTCGACGGTGCTGGGCATGACCTCGACGAAGACGTTCGGGCCGGGCTGTGGGGCGGCGGCCCGCGCGGGGCCGGCCGGCAGCACCGGTGCGACGAGGAGGGCCGCGAGCAGAGGCAGAGCGGCGGCGAGCAGCAGCGGGGCGGCGACCGAGGGCACCCGACGAATACGCGTCCCTGACACGATGCCCCCTCCCGGCGCGCCGGAGCAGTCGCCGGGCGCCGCTGCGGACACCCGGTCTGCCGTACGGGATGATGGTCTCACTCCCGGTCGTACCTCACATCCGATCCGGCGCGAAGCTCGCGTAGGCTCGGTTCGCTGTGACCTCCACCGACCCGCATCCCACCGCGTCCGCGCCGCCGTACCCGGCGCGACCGATCCGCACCTTCCACCCGCGTGGCGGCCGGATGAGCGACCGTCAGACGGCGGCGTTGACGCATCTGTGGCCGAGGTACGCCCTGCGGGTGGCCGACGTCGACCGACTCGACCCGGTCGACCTCTTCGGCCGGCGGGCACCGCTGGTGGTCGAGATCGGGTCCGGCATGGGCGACACGACCGCCGACATGGCCGCCGCCGACCCGGATCGAGACTATCTGGCGGTCGAGGTGCACACGCCGGGAATCGCGAACCTCCTGGACCTCGTGCACCAGCGTGAGCTGGGCAATCTCCGGATCGCCGAGGGCGACGCGCTGGACCTTCTCCGCCTGCTGCCGACCGACTCGCTGGACGCGGTGCACGTGTTCTTCCCGGATCCGTGGCCGAAGTCCCGGCACCACAAGCGGCGACTGATCCAGCCCGCGCACGTGGCGGTGCTGCGGTCCCGGTTGGCGCCGGGCGGCACGCTGCACTGCGCGACCGACTGGGCGGAGTACGCGGCGTCGATGCGGGTGACGCTCGACGCCGACCCGGGCCTGGTCAACCTCTACGACGGGTTCGCGCCCCGGCCGGCACACCGACCGGTGACCCGGTTCGAACGGCGGGCGCTGCGGGCGGGACGCCCGATCGCCGACCTGATGTACCGCCGCCGCTGAGCCGCCGCCGTCGCGGGTGCGGGGGTCGGGGCCGGTTGGCGTTTGTGGGGTTACGGAAGGCACGATGGACCGGCCATGACACTCACCGCCGCGCTGCCGAAGACCGCCGACCCCGACACCCTCTACGACGCGTTCGCCAGCTGGGCGTCCGAGCGCGGTCTGGACCTCTATCCCCACCAGGAGGAGGCGGTCATCGAGATCGTCTCCGGCGCGAACGTGATCATGAATACGCCGACCGGTTCCGGCAAGAGCCTGGTGGCGATCGCCGCGCACTTCGCCGCGCTGGCCGACAGCCGGACGACGTTCTACACCGCGCCGATCAAGGCCCTGGTGTCGGAGAAGTTCTTCGCGCTCTGCGAGGTGTTCGGCGCGGAGAACGTCGGCATGCTCACCGGCGACGCGAGCGTCAACGCCGACGCGCCGATCATCTGCTGCACGGCGGAGATCCTGGCCAACCTGGCGCTGCGCGAGGGCAGCCGCGCCGACGTCGGGCAGGTCGTCATGGACGAGTTCCACTTCTACGCCGAGCCCGACCGGGGGTGGGCCTGGCAGGTGCCGCTGATCGAGCTGCCGCAGGCGCAGTTCGTGCTGATGTCGGCCACGCTGGGCGACACCACCCGGTTCGTGGACGACATGGCCCGGCGCACCGGTCGGCCGACCGCCGTCGTCCGCTCGGCCGAGCGGCCGGTCCCGCTGCTCTTCTCGTACGCGATGACGCCGCTGCACGAGACGCTCGAAGAGTTGCTGCAGACCAAGCAGGCCCCGGTGTACGTCGTGCACTTCACCCAGGCCGCCGCGCTGGAGCGCGCACAGGCGCTGATGAGCGTCAACGTCTGCACCCGCGCCGAGAAGGACATGATCGCCCAGGCCATCGGCGGCTTCCGGTTCACCTCCGGCTTCGGCAAGACGCTGTCCCGGCTGGTCCGCCACGGCATCGGCGTGCACCACGCCGGCATGCTGCCGAAGTACCGCCGGCTGGTGGAGACGCTCGCCCAGGCGGGACTGCTCAAGGTCATCTGCGGAACGGACACCCTCGGCGTCGGCATCAACGTGCCGATCCGCACCGTGCTCTTCACCGGCCTCTCCAAGTACGACGGTGTGCGTACCCGGCTGCTCAAGGCCCGTGAGTTCCACCAGATCGCCGGCCGCGCCGGGCGGGCCGGTTTCGACACTCTCGGCCGGGTCGTCGTGCAGGCCCCCGAGCACGTGATCGAGAACGAGAAGGCGCTCGCCAAGGCCGGTGACGACCCCAAGAAGCGCCGCAAGGTGGTCAAGAAGAAGCCGCCGGAGGGGTCGATCGGGTGGGGCCAGCCCACCTTCGACCGCCTGGTGTCGGCCGAGCCGGAGCCGCTGACCTCCAGCTTCCAGGTCAGCCACTCGATGCTGCTCAACGTCATCGGCCGCCCCGGTGACGCGTTCGCCGCGATGCGGCACCTGCTCACCGACAACCACGAGGACGCGGCGGCGCAGCGCCGGCACATCCGCCGGGCGATCGCCATCTACCGGGCGCTGCGGGCCGGTGGCGTGGTCGAGGAACTGCCCGAGCCGGACGAGACCGGGCGACGGGTACGACTCACCGTCGACCTCCAGCTGGACTTCGCGCTCAACCAGCCGCTGTCGCCGCTCGCGCTGGCCACCATCGAGCTGCTGGACACCGAGTCCCCGTCGTACGCGCTCGACGTGCTGTCGGTGATCGAGTCGATCCTCGACGACCCGCGCCAGGTGCTCTCCGCGCAGCAGTTCAAAGCCCGTGGCGAGGCGGTCGCCGCGATGAAGGCCGACGGCATCGAGTACGAGGCCCGCATCGCACTGCTCGACGAGGTGACCTGGCCGAAGCCGTTGGCCGAGTTGCTGGAGAACGCGTACGAGATGTACCGGCAGGGGCATCCGTGGGTGGCCGACCACCAGCTCTCCCCCAAGTCCGTGGTCCGGGACATGTACGAGCGGGCGATGACGTTCACCGAGTTCGTGCAGTTCTACGGGCTGTCCCGGTCCGAGGGGCTGGTGCTGCGCTACCTCGCGGACGCGTACAAGACGTTGCGGCAGACGGTGCCCGAGGAGGCCAAGACCGAGGAACTCGTCGACCTGATCGAGTGGCTCGGCGAGTTGGTCCGGCAGGTCGACTCCAGCCTGATCGACGAGTGGGAGCGGTTGCGCAACCCGGGCGACCTGCCCGACGTCGCCGCCGCCCTGGACGACCGTCCGGTCGCGGTGACCCGCAACGCGCGGGCGTTCCGGGTGCTGGTGCGCAACGCCCTGTTCCGGCGGGTGGAACTGGCGGCGTTGCGGCACTGGGACGCCCTCGGCGAGCTGGACGTCGAGTCCGGCTGGAACGCCGACGCCTGGGCGGACGCGCTGGAGCCGTACTTCGAGTCGTACCCGGAGATCGGCACCGGCCCGAACGCCCGTGGGCCCGCGTTGCTCATGATCGAACAGGGCCGCGAGCGGTGGACCGTCCGGCAGATCCTCGACGATCCGGACGGCGACCACGACTGGGGCATCAGCGCCGAGGTCGACCTGGTCGCCTCCGACGAGGCGGGGGCAGCGGTGGTACGCGTCACCGACGTCGGCCAACTGTAGGAATCCGCTCCATCCCACGGGCACCGGCAGCGCGACGCGCCGAGCGTTCCGGGGCGTCGGCGTGCCCAGGGATTGTCGGCACAAAATGGGGCGTTCCTCAACAGTGGGGGTCGACGCTCACATGCCATCACATAGGCGACGGATCAAACCCGGGCAGCGCTCCGCCGACAGCGCCGTCGTGGTGCTCGTGGCGGCGTCCTTCGGCCCGTACGTGGTCTCCGGGGTCCGCACCGAGCAGCTCGCCGTCTGCGTCGTCGCGGTGCTCGCGTTCCTGGCCCGTGCCCGACGCCTACCGACCGCCCCCGGGCCGGTCGTGGCGCTCGCCGCCCTGCTCGTGGCCTATCCGGTCGTCGCCGCCGTGGCGTCGATCGGCGACGCCCACCTCTCCACCGGAATGCGCACGGTCGGTTTCTGGGCCGGGCTGGACAACCTGCTTCTGCCGGCGATCGTCCTGGCCGCCGGCTATCTGATCGTCTCGGGCGACGTCGACCGGCTGCGATTGCTGCGGTTCGCCGCCGGGACGCTCGTCACCGTCCTCGCCGCCAACGCGATCCTGGCGTACGCGATGCTGATGGACCCCGGCGCGTACGACCACATCCTGACCGCCTGGTGGAGCGGCGACGCCGGCACGGTGACCACCGCCGAACGGGCCGCCACGATGGGCCGCTACTCGGGCGTCTTCAACCAGCCCGCCGAGGCCGGGGTCATGTACAGCCTCGGGCTGGTCGCCGCCGTGTTCCTGCTGCGTCGCCGACCCGTCCCGCTCGCCGCCGCCGGGGTGCTCCTCACCATCGGCGGCCTCCTCACCGCGTCCAAGATCTTCCTGCTGGTCGGGCTGCCGGTGGCGATCTGGCAGACCTGGGCCGGTTCGCCGTGGCGTACCCGCGTCGGCGCCGCCCTCGCCGTCGGCGGCGTCCTGGCCGTCTTCGATCATCAGGCGCGGCGGCCCGACTCGCCGATCGGCGGCATGCTCCTCGACGCGTGGCTCACCCCCGGCGAGCAGTCCGGCAGCCTCCTGTCGCTGTACTCGGCCCGCCGGTTCGGTGAGAACTCGACGCTCGCCGACGCCGCCGGGATCGTGTTCACCCACTCGCCGTGGACCGGCTTCGGCATGGACGGCCTGCGGGTCGCCTACGACTCGGTGTGGGTGGAGGCACTGGTGATGGCGGGCGTCCTCGGCGTGGTGGCGCAGTCCGCGATCCTGACCATGCTGGTCGTACTCTGGTGGCGGTCCCGCCGCCGGACCGACCGCGCCGTGGTGCGCTTCGGCGCCGGGCTGCTGGTCGTGGTCGTCGTCGGGTCGCTGGGACTGCCCACCACCACGGTCAACCGGGTGGCGACGGTGGTCTGGTTGCTGGTGGCGCTGCTGCTCGTGACCCGACCGCCCACCCCGGCACCGACGCCGGCACCGCCAGCGGCCTCGATGCCGGCCCCGGT
>NZ_SISL01000393.1:0-5434 GCF_004307965.1 Verrucosispora sp. SN26_14.1
ACCACCACCTGCTGGTCGGCGCGCACTGGCGGGCCGCGCACGACGGCATGGAGGGCGACGCGGTCGACCTGGCCACCGGTGAGCTGCGCCCGGCGTGGGACCTGCTGAACCAGCTCGTCGGTCGGCTCGGCCCGGCGCTGGACCGGCACGGTGACCTCGCCGAGGTGACCGAGCTGCTGGACCGGCTGCGGGAGCACGGCACCGGCGCGACGCGGCAGCGTGCGGTGTTCGCGCGTACCGGTCGGTTGGAGGACGTGGTGGCGGACGTGGCGCGACAGACCCGGGGCGAGATCCCCGGCTGAGGAGGAGGATGGCCGTGGCGGAACGGTTGATCGTCGTCGGCGGGGACGCCGCCGGCATGGCGGCTGCCGCCCAGGCGCGGCGCCGCCGCGGCCGGGAGGACCTGGAGATCGTCGCGTTCGAGCGGGGGCACTACACCTCGTACTCGGCGTGCGGCATCCCGTACTGGATCAGCGGGCTCGTCGCCGACGCGCAGCAGCTCGTGGCCCGCGACCCGGCGACCCACCGGGAGAAGTACGACATCGACGTCCGGCTCCGGCACGAGGTCACCGAGATCGACCTGGACCGCCGCGAGGTGGTCGCCCGCGATCTGGACGGCGGCGGCGAGGTCCGGGAGGGCTTCGACACCCTGATGTACGCCACCGGCGCGGTGCCGACCAAGCCGGACTGGGCGCGTACCGACGCGCTCGGGGTCTTCGGGGTGCAGACGCTCGACGACGGCGCGGCCCTGCGCACGTGGCTGGAGGCCGACCCGAGGCCGAAGCGCGCGGTGGTGGTCGGCGGCGGCTACATCGGCGTGGAGATGGCCGAGGCACTGGTCCGACGTGGGCTGTCGGTGACCCTGGTCGAGCGCGACGAGCAGCCGATGTCGACCGTGGACCCGGACATGGCCACGCTCGTCACCGAGGCGATGCGGGGCCTCGGCGTGGACATCCGCACCGGCGTGCAGGTCGAGTCGCTCGGTGTCCGCGACGGCCGGGTCAGCGAGGTGGTCACCGACGACGGCCCGATCCCGACCGACGTGGTGGTGCTCGGCCTCGGCGTACGCCCCAACACCGCGCTCGCCGAGGCCGCCGGCATGCCGCTCGGCCCCACCGGCGGCATCCGGGTGGACCGCCGGATGCGGGTGGCCGAGGTGCCCGGGGTGTGGGCCGCCGGGGACTGCGTGGAGACCCTGCACCGGGTCAGCGGCATGCCGGTGCACGTGCCGCTCGGCACCCACGCCAACAAGCAGGGCCGGGTGGCCGGCATCAACATCGGCGGCGGGTACGCCACCTTCGCCGGGGTGATCGGCACGGCCGTGGCCAAGGTCTGCGACCTGGAGGTCGGGCGGACCGGGCTGCGGGAGCGGGACGCGCTGGCGGCCGGCTTCGAGTTCGTCTCGGTGATCGCCGAGTCGACCAACCGGGCCGGCTACTACCCGGGCGCCCGGCCGATGACGGTCAAGCTGATCGCCGAACGCCCCAGCGGGCGGCTGCTCGGTGCCCAGATCGTCGGCTGGACCGAGGCGGCGAAGCGGATCGACACGTTGGCCGTGGCGCTGTGGAACCGGATGACGGTGGACGACATGACCGCGCTCGATCTCGGCTACGCCCCGCCGTACGCCCCGGTCTGGGATCCGGTGCTGGTCGCGGCCCGCAAGGCCGTCGACGCGCTCGACCCGCGCTGAGGTCTGCTCGGATCTCTGTCGGTGGGGGTGGCTAGGTTGTGCCTGCCGCCCCAGACAGGGGCGGTGCCGACCCCTCGGAGGACCCGCATGTCGCAGGAGACGACCTACCTCGAACTGTCCGAGACGGACGGAGCGCACAAGTTCTACGAGGTGGTGGTCGACGACACCACGCTGATCGTGCGCTACGGCCGGATCGGCGACCAGGGTCAGGTCAAGACCTCCGGCTACCCGGACAACGTGCGGGCGCGGGCCGCCGCCGCGAAGAAGATCGGCGAGAAGGTCCGCAAGGGGTACGCCCCGGCGGTGCCGGGCGTCCGCCAGAAGCGTTCGGTGTCGCGGCGGCAGATCGTCAGCACCCGCTCGACCGCCCGCACCGCCCCGGTGCTGTGGCGATACGACTCCGGCGCTCCCGCGTTCGGCATCTTCATCGACGGCCGCACCTGCACGGTCGGCAACGAGCGGGGCGTCATCACCACGCTCGACCACGACGCCCGGGTGCTGGACCAGGTCCGGCTGCCCGACGGGGTGAAGTGCATCGTCGCCGACGACGCCTGGATCTACGCCGGCTGCGACGACGGCAACGTCTACGACCTCTCCGGCAAGATCCCCCGGGTGGCGTACACGATCGCCCCCGACATCGACATCTACTGGCTGGACATCCACGACGGCGTGCTCGGTGTCTCCGACGCCGACGGCGGGATCGCCGCCGTCGACCACGAGGACGAGTTCCTCTGGCGGCGGGGCGGGCGCGGCAGTTCGGCCTGGATGGTGCGCTGCGACAGCGACGCGGTCTACCACGGCGACTCGACCGGGGTCAGCGGCTACGACTGGCGCACCGGGCAGGAGCTGTGGCACACCCGCACCGGCGCGGTGCTGTTCGGCTGGCAGGAGCGCGACGCGGTGTTCGCCGGCACCGCGACCCGCGAGGTGGTCCGCATCGGCAAGGACGGCCGGCACGCCCGCACCTACCGCGCCGACGCGGCGGTCTTCTCCTGCGCCACCGCCTCCGACGGCCGGTACGTCTTCGCCGGTGACAGCCAGTCCTCGATCTACTGTTTCGCCGAGGACGGCACCCGGTTGTGGAAGCTCGGCACGGGCTGCGGCTCGGCGTACTCCATGCAGTATCACGACCAGCGCCTCTACGTGGTGACCACCAGCGGCCATCTGGCCTGCATCGACGCCAGCGAGCCGGCGATCCGGGCGGCCGAGGCGGGCAGCGTGCCGACCGTGGTCGACGTGAAGGCACCGGCCCGGATGCCCGAGCCGGCGGCCGTCACCCAGGTCGAGATGGTCGCCGACGGCGGTGACGGGGTGATCGTCGAGTGCGTCGAGCAGGGCGGTCGGCTGCGGGTGCACGTGCTCTCCGCCGGCTACCACCAGAACTGGTCGGTGCAGTTCCCCAAGGGCATCCGCCAGCCGGGCGCCCGCTACCTGGTCACCGAGGTCCGCGAGTCCGGCCGGGGCGGTTTCTACCGCGCCTACGGCGACATCCGCCGCCTGCGATGACCCACCCGGTGCGGATCCCTGACGAGTTGACCTGGTTGCGCTCGATGCCGGGCGGTCCAGAGTGGTTGGCCGGGCTGCCGGAGCGGCTGACCACCTGCGCCCGGCACTGGTCGCTGCGGGTCGGGCCGCCCTTCGGGCACGGCACGACCTCGCTGGTGGTGCCCGCTGACCTGCCCGACGGCACCCGCGCGGTGCTCAAGTTGCAGTTCCCGGACTCGGAGAGCGAACACGAGGCGACCGCGCTGCACCACTGGGACGGCGACGGTGCCGTCCGGCTGCTCGCCCACGACCCCGACCTGCGGGCGCTGCTGATCGAGCGTTGCGATCCCGGTACGCCGTTGCGCGTACTCCCCCTGGACGACGCGGTGGACGCGGTGGTGGCGCTGCTCCCGCGCCTCTGGCTGCCCGCAGATCGGCCGTTCCTGTCGCTGGCCGAGGCGGTGCGGGGCTGGGCGGTCCGGCTACCGGCCGCCTGGGAACGGGCCGGGCGACCCTACGAGCGGCGGTTCGTGGACCTCGCCCTCGACCTGCTCACCGGGCTGGCCGCCAGCCAGGGCGAGCAGGTGCTGGTCAACCAGGACCTGCACGCCTCCAACGTGTTGCGGTCCACCCGCGAACCGTGGCTGGCGATCGACCCGAAACCGCTCGTCGGCGAGCGGGAGTTCTCGGCGGTGCCGATGGTGCGCGGCACCGAGCTGGGCCACTCCCCCGCAGCCGTGCGCCGCCGACTGGACCGGCTCAGCGCCGAGCTGGGCCTGGACCGGAGCCGGGTACGCGACTGGACGATCGGCCACACGATGGCCTGGAGCATCGCCGGTGACACGGTCTTCACCGACCACATCGAGATCGTCCGCTGGCTCCTCGACTAGTGCCTGTCTCCTGAGGGCGGCCGGCCGGTCCTCAGGAGACGGTCCCCGAGCGCGGAGGACGTCCCCCGGTCCGCCGTAGGATCCGGCCGTGATCCGTGCCCCGGAAAAGTATGTCGGCGAGGTCGTGAACGCGAAGCGGTCAGGATCCGTCGCCACTGGTGTCGCCACGCCGAAAGGGATGGCCTACCTGTGACACGCGACCTCCTCCTCAAGAAGCTCAAGCTGGAGCGGATGCCACGCCGGTTCGTGGCGTTCGTCCTTGCCGCGCTGGCGCTCCTCTCCGCCGCCACCGCCGTCGGTTTCGGCGTCGCCTCCGCCCGTGACGACGTGCTTGTCGGCGACGCGGTCACCGACAAGCAGATGACGGTGCTCATCGCTGCCGCCGGGTCCTGCCCGACGCTGACGCCGGCGAGGCTCGCCGGGCAGCTCATGGCGGAGTCCGGGTTGGACGACCGGGCGGCGAGGACCATCTCCGGCGGTCAGGGCATCGCCGGTCTCGAAGACGACAAGTGGAAGACGTGGAAGCCGTGGCCGGACGCCCGACGCTCCGACATGTCGGCGAACATCCTGGCCCTCGCCCACCAGATGTGTGACCTCACCGGTCATCTCCGACTGGCGGGTGCCGGCGGTGACCAGTGGCGTCTCGCGGTGGCGGCCTTCCATGTCGGGCTGAACTCCGTCGCCGAGGTGCGCGGGGTGCCCGACGCCGCCACGACCTACGTCGACCGGGTCAGCGCCTACGCCGGGTACTACGGCAAGCTGCGGCAGTTCGGTGGGCCCGGTGAGGCCGACCGGACGGCACCGGCCGCCGAGGCGAAGGGGGTTCCCGCCGAGTACGTGCAGCACATCAACCGGGCGGGTTCGCTCTGCCAGGAGGTGACCCCACCACTGGTCGCCGCCCACATCATGGCGCAGTCCGGGTTCGACGCGAACCGGCTCGGTGCGACCGGTCAACGCGGCGTCGCGCAGTTCCGGTCGGACATGTGGCAGTCGTACGGGCCGAAGGGTCGTTCGGTGTGGGAGCCGGAGGTCGCCGTCCCCACCATGGGCTACGCCCTGTGCAGCCTGGTCCGCGAGCTGTCCGGCCTGAAGGGTGACCCGCTTCAGTTGGCGCTCGCCGCGTACCGCAACGGCACCACGGCGGTACGGCAGAACGGTGGCACCATCGACCGGCAGACCGAGACGTTCCTGCGGTCGGTGAAGACCTTCACCGACGTCTACGCGCTCGACAGCCGGCTGAGGGCGAACCTGCCGACCAGCCCCTCCCCCTCACCCACCCCGTCGCCGTCCGGGTCCCCGAGCCCGAGTCCGGACGCCAGCCCCTCCGGCAGCCCGAGCCCGAGCAGCCCCAGTACGGCGGGGGCGAACG
>NZ_SISL01000394.1:0-5423 GCF_004307965.1 Verrucosispora sp. SN26_14.1
AATAGAGACCGGGGCGGGCCGGTCCGGCCCGGCCCGCCCGGTGTCGGCGGCCCGGAGCAGGCGCACCACCAGCCAGACCACGACCGGCAGCAGCCACTGGGCGGTCATGTGCAGGTGGCTGTTGGTCTGCGAGACCATCCCGGGGCCGAAGCCGCACAGCGCGCCGCCCAGGACGGCGGCCAGGCGGTGCACGCGCAGCAACCGGGCGAACAGCAGGTACCAGGCGGTCGCGGTGGCGGCCAGGTTGCCGGCGGCGAGCAGGGCGAAGGTGACCGGCGCGCCGAACACCAGAGTGACCGGTGCGAACAGCAGGCCGAGGGCGACGACCGAGGTGTTGGCCATCAGGTTCACCCCGTCCGGGGCGTTCATCCGGTCGGTGTGCAGCCCGAAATCGCCCAGCAGGGCCCGCGCGTCCACGGTCAGGAACCACTCGTAGAGGACCTGGTCCTCGGGGTTGAGGGCGAGCACCCGCCCCGTGGGGTCGGGCCAGAGCCCGTGTGTGAGCCAGCCCGCCAGCATCACGAACACCAGCCCCACCAGCAGGTCGGCCCGGTGCCGTGAGACGGCCGCCACCAGCCGGGCCCGGCGTGGCAGGCGTACCCGATCGGTGGTGCGGATCGCCCGCTCGGACACGCCGTTTTCGCGTGCGGTGGGTGCGGCGCTGCTCACGGCCTCGACCCTAGTGCGGGTGCTCCGCGCGGGACGCCGCAGCGGGCGGGAACCCGCTACCGTGGCACTGCACCACGCGTGTCGTCGCGTCGGGGTCACCCGCCCGGGTGGTGGAACGGCAGACACGGCCGCCTTAAAAGCGGCTGCCGCAAGGCGTGCGGGTTCGACCCCCGCCCCGGGCACTCTCAGGGTTCCCTCAGCATTCCGATCGACATCGCGCTGCTCCGGCCGTCTACTCTTGTAGCGCGCGTTGACGTGCCACGACCCCCTTAGGGAGGCCAGAGAGTGAAGACTTCGAACCCGGTGCTCGCCCGGCTCGGCCAGGCGGCCGAGCGGGAGCGTGCCGCCGGGTACGCCCCGACCGGGCCGTACGGACAGCCCGGATACCCCCAGCAGCAGTACCCGCCGCAGGCCGGTTACCCCGGTGCGCCGGGTTACCCGTCCGCGCCGCCGGCGGTCACCCCCATGTCGATCGACGACGTGGTGGTCAAGACCGTCATGCTCCTGGCCATCGTCGGTGTGACCGGCGCGGCGGCCTGGGTGATGGTGCCCGACGCGCTGCTCGGCGTCGCCTGGATCGGTGCCGCCGTCGTGGGCCTTGTGCTCGGCATGATCATCTCGTTCTCCAAGATGGCGAACCCGGCTCTGGTCATCGCGTACGCGGTGGTCCAGGGCGTGCTCGTCGGCGCGGTGAGCAAGTTCTTCGAGTCGCTGTACGACGGCATCGTGATCCAGGCGGTGACCGCCACCTTCGGTGTCTTCTTCGTGATGACCATGCTCTACCGGGCGAAGGTCATCCGGGCGACGCCGAAGTTCGTCAAGGGCATGGTCGCCGTGATGGCGGGTCTCTTCGCCGTCATGCTGATCAACCTGGTGCTGGCGATGTTCGGTGTGAACACCGGTCTGCGTGACGGCAGCCCGCTGGCCATCGGGTTCAGCATCGTCTGCATCGTGGTCGCCTCGCTGAGCTTCATCCTCAGCTTCAAGGAGGTCGAGGACGGCGTCCGGATGGGCCTGCCGCAGCGCTACTCCTGGGTCGCCGCCTTCGGCATCCTGGTCAGCCTGATCTGGCTCTACATCGAGATGCTGCGCCTGCTGAGCTACTTCCAAGGCGACGACTGATCATCGCCGCCCAGCGACCGACCGGCGCCCGCCCCACCGTGGGGCGGGCGCCGTCGTTCGTAGTCGGACCCGTCGGCGGCGGGCATGATCGCCGGTTCCCGGGCGGTGCGTACAGTGCGGGGATGGGTGATTCGCCGGGGCGGGACGAGGTGGGGCGAGGAGTCGAACTGCTGGTGCGGCAGGTCGGGCACTGGCAGCACCCCCGCTGGGCGGCCACCGCCTCCCGGGGCGACGTGTCCCGGGCGGACCTGGTGCACCGGTTGGTGCAGGAGATCGCCGACCTGGCCGCCGACGCGGAGGGGCAACCCCGGCGTACCGTGCCCCGGCTCGGCAACGACCTCGTCCTGCCCGACCAGCTCCGGGTGGTCGCCGCCGACCTGCTGGCCGCCGGCCCCACCGAGCAAGTGCTGGCGCGGGCCGCCGCCGAGGTGGCCGCGACCCGCACCGCGCTCTAGGAACCGCCTCAGTTCAGGCGTTCGAGGACCATCGCCATGCCCTGCCCGCCGCCGACGCACATGGTCTCCAGGCCGATGGTCCCGTCGTGCCACTGCAACGCGTTGAGCAGGGTGCCGGTGATCCGGGCGCCGGTCATCCCGAACGGGTGACCGACCGCGATCGCGCCGCCGGCCACGTTCAGCTTCTCCTCGGGGATGCCGAGCTGCCGGTACGACGGGATCACCTGCGCCGCGAACGCCTCGTTGATCTCCACCAGGTCGACGTCGTCGATGGTCATACCGGCACGTGCCAGCGCCTGCCGGCTGGCCTCGACCGGACCGAGCCCCATGATCTCCGGCGACAGCGCGGTGACGCCGGTCGAGACGATCCGGGCCAGCGGGGTGACACCCAACTCCTCGGCCCGCTGGGCACTCATCACGACCACGGCGGCGGCGCCGTCGTTGAGCGGGCAGCAGTTGCCGGCGGTGATCCGCCCGTCCGGTCGGAACACCGGCTTGAGCGCGGAGACCGCCTCCAGCGTCACCCCGGCACGCGGGCCGTCGTCGGCGGTGACCACGGTGCCGTCCGGCGTGGTGACCGGGGTGATCTCGCGGGCCCAGAAGCCGTCGGCGATCGCCTTCTCCGCCAGGTTCTGGCTGCGGACGCCGAAGGCGTCCATCTCGGCACGGCTGACGTCGTGCACCTGGGCCAGGTTCTCGGCAGTCTGCCCCATGGCCAGGTAGACGTCGGGCAGCGCGCCCTGCTCGCGCGGGTCGGTCCAGACCGGAGCACCGGCTTCCGTGCGGCTCCTGGAGCGGTCCCGCGCCTCGGCGAACCGGGGGTTCTCCCAGCGTCCCAGCAGGGCCTGTGCCTCCGGGGGCAGGACGTCGGAGTTGCCCCGGGCATAGCGGGAGACGGTCTCGACCCCGGCGGAGACGAAGACGTCCCCCTCACCGGCGCGGATCGCGTGCATCGCCATCCGGGTGGTCTGCAGGGACGAGGCGCAGTAGCGGGTGGTCGTGGCACCGGGCAGGCCGTCCAGGCCCATCAGGACGGCGACCACCCGGGCCATGTTGAAGCCCTGCTCACCACCAGGCAGACCGCACCCCAGGTAGAGGTCGTCGATCTCGCGTGGGTCGAGTTGGGGGATCTTGTCCAGGGCGGCCTGCACGATAGTGGCGGCGAGGTCGTCCGGCCGGACATCGCGGAGCGAACCCTTGTGGGCCCGGCCGATGGGGGAGCGGGCGGTGGCGACGATCACGGCGTCGCGGGACGACTCAATCGGCATGCGCCCACGCTAACTCGGCGGTAACTTGCAGCGGAAGTTTTCCGCCGTCGGGAAATGTCACCCCGCCACGTCGGCCTGATCGACCCAGGTCAGCGACGAGGCGTGACCGCCGCTGCGGCGACCACGGCCGGCAGCAGGGCGTGCGCCCAGACCCGGTAGCCGTCGGCGGAGGGGTGGTAGCCGTCGTGGCAGAACGTGCCCGCGTCGGCCCGGAACACCGGACCGGTCTCGGTGCCCAGGTCGACGACCGTGCCACCGGCGTCCAGGACCGCGCCGGTCTGCGCCCGCGCCACCCAGCGCCCCACCAGGCCGACGACCTGACGCAGGGGCGGGGCGATCGCGCGGACCGCCCCCAGGTCCGGGCAGGTGCCGACGACGACCTCGACGCCCGCCTGGCGCAGCCGGTGCACGGCGGCACCGAGGTAGGCGGCGGCGTCGGCCGGGCGGCGCATGCTGGTCACGTCGTTCGCGCCGACCAGGATGACCGCGACGTCCGGCCGCTCGCCGAGCAGTGCCCGCGCCACCTGGGTGGCCAGGTCGGTCGAGCGGGAACCGGAGACGCCGACGCTGGACAGCTGCACCTGCCGCCCGGCGGGTCCCTCGGCGAGCAGCTCGGCCAGTTGACCGCCGATGGTGTCGCCCAGACGGTCGACCCCGACGCCGAGCGCCGAGGAGTCGCCGAGCAGCACCAGACGCAGCACCGGCGCGTCGCTGCGACCGACCGTGGCCCGCAGCGCCAGCCCCAGCTCCGGCTGGGCGTACCGGCGGTTGCGTGCCGCCACGGCCTGACCGGCCAGGACGGCGGCACCGCCGAGCGTGCTGGCGAGCAGGGAGACGGCGGCCGTGCGGGCGACCCGAGCGCCGGGCGACCGCCCGGTCATCGTGTCGCTCCCAGGCGCGTGCCGGTACACCGTGGCCCGTGCTGCTGCCTGATCCGCTCAGTCATCTGAGTCCCTCCACTGCGGGTGAGTCGATCGCGGAGGTCGGCTGTGGCGTCGTGCCGCCCCCGAAGAAACCCCGGCGGCGAAGCTGTGCCCACCGGCCGGCCGGCCCGCTCTCGCTGCCACGGACCTGCGTTCCGCTGACCTCCGTCCCCGGGTGCTGGGCCGCTTCCTGAGCGGCCCTCGGCAATGACCGTACGCCTTCCGGGCGCATGCGCGAAGGCCCGCGTTCGGCTCCCTGCCCGAGCGCGGAGACCACCGTGGGCAACAGGGCGGCGGCGGCTGCCGCATAACCCTCGGCGGACGGATGGAACCGGTCCCAGGCGAACATCCGTCCCGGCTCGGCGTCGAACCGGGGACCGAGCAGGTCACCGAGGGAGACCGTCCAACCGCCCGCCGACACGACGGCGACGGTCTGGGCGGCGGCGAGCTGCCGACTCCACCGACGGGCCAGCCAGCGCAGCGGCGGCTGGATCGGCCGGATCGCTCCCAGGTCGGGACAGGTGCCGACGACGACCTCGGCCCCGGCCGCCCGCAACGCGCGAACCCCCTCGGCGAGATGGCGGATGGCCAGGGCGGGTGGCGTCCGGTTGGTCACGTCGTTGGCGCCGATCAGGATGACCGCGACGTCGGGATCGCAGTCCACGGCCGCCTCGACCTGGAAGCGCAGGCCCGCCGAGATGGCGCCGACCACGGCGAAGCGGTGCAGCCGGACCGGCCGTCGCAGCCGCCGGGACAGACCGGTCGCCAACAGGGCACCAGGCGTCTCGCGGCGGCGGTGCACGCCGTAGCCGGCGGCCGAGGAGTCGCCGAGCACGACCACGGTGATCGGCGTACCCGGGAACTTCGCACCGTAGACCCCGTCGCAGCGCGGCGGTGGTGCCTCGGCCATCGGGATGGTCCGTCGGGCCTGCCGGGCCTGGCCGAACAGCACCCCGGTGGTGGCCGCCGCGGCTGCCACCGTGGCA
>NZ_SISL01000395.1:0-5419 GCF_004307965.1 Verrucosispora sp. SN26_14.1
GGCCGGCGGCGGGCCCGCGTCCGATCGCCGGGCCGGCGCCGACGACCCGGCCGGAGGAGAGCACCGCTCCCGCCCCGACTTCCAACCCTGGGGTCGGCTACGAGCAGGGACTGCCCTCCACCGTCGGTCCGGCCCGGGATCCCCGCTCCGACGCCGGTCCCCGCTCCGACGCCGGGGGGCGTCCCGACCGCCCCGCCCCGCCGGGTGGGCCCGAGCTTCCGGTCAGTGCCGCGCCCCGGCTCGGCACCGTCCGGCGGCCCGTCGCGCACGCGATCTACTGGATCGCCGAGCGCCCGACGGTCAACGCCGAGCCGGTCGAGCTGTACGTCGTCGCCGGCTGTTCGCCCACCGACGCCACCGGCACCGGCGTACCCACCCCGAACCTGTTCCTGGTCGGCACGCTCCGCCCGCCGGTGCCCGCCGCGCTGCGGGCGGACGAACACCTGCTGCGGGTACGCGTCCTCGCCGGTGGCGCGGTGGACATGTCCTCGATCACCGTGCACGAGCCACCGGCCCTGCACGAGCTGCTCGTCGACCGGGACGAGTCGTACCTGCTCCCGGGGGGTCTGCTGGGCCGTACCGAGCTCGTCGCCGGTTACGGCGTCGACGCCTCCGGGCGGTACGTGGAGCAGCCGGTCGCCCCGGCGACTCCACCGCTGGCGATGCGCTGCACCGGCGCCGGGCACGGCATCGAGGGGTTGCCGGCCGACCTTCCCCGCTGGCCGTACGAGGCCGAGGCGTTCGCCTATGCGCTGGTGCGCGACCCCGAGGCCACGACCCGTAGTCAGGGCCTGGTGCTGTTGCGCAACCGGCCGCGTGCCCGTCGGGGGCGGCTGCTGGTGCAGGTGCGGGTGCCGTGGCGGTGCGCCGTCGACGTGCGCGCGACCGTGGCGCAGATCGGCGACCTGCCGCAGATCCACTCGACGGCCGGATCGATGCTGGAGGCCGGCGTGAGTCTGTTGCTGCCACGCGAGGCGAACGAGCAGGTCGAGGTCGTACGGCTGCTCTCGGCGGGCCGGCTCGGCTGGCGGACGGTGGGTGAGCCGGAGATGTCGCTGGCCGACTTCCTCGCCAGCCGGGCCGATGCCACGACCCGGCCGGGCAGCACCGCCCCGATCCGGTAGGGGTAGCGCTGTCCCGACCCGGCCGGACTGCGCCGCCGGGACCAGACCTGGGCCCCACTGAGTCCTTCGGCTCACGCCGCCCGCGGCCCGGATCACTAGCGTCCCGTTTGAGCGGTGCTGGGGAAAGGTCCGGTCCTGGGGAGGGCTGCAACGATGGGTGCCAACGTGGGTGTGCAGGAGCGGGTCGAGGCGGATGCCGACCTCGATCACCGGATGCGTCGCGTCTTCGCGGCGAACGCCCAGCCGTTGTACTACTACCTTCTCCGGCTGACCCGGGGACAGGGTCAACTCGCCGAGGACCTGTTGCAGGAGACCATGCTGCGGGCCTGGTCCCGGCTGAGCGAACTGCCCGCCGACGACGCCACGATCCGCCGGTGGCTGTTCATCGTGGCGCGGAACCTCTCGATCGACGTGGCCCGCGCCCGGGCCGCCCGACCGACCGAGGTCTACGGGATGGACGTGACCTGGGCCCACTCGCCGGACGACGAGTTCGACGGCCTGCTCGACCGGTTCGCCCTGGCCGACGTGCTGCGCAAGCTCACCCCGGAACACCGGGCGGTGCTGGTCGAGCTCTACTACGGCGACGTGACGGTGGCCGAGGCGGCGGCCCGGATCGGCATCCCGGAGGGGACCGTGCGGTCGCGGTCGTTCTACGCTCTGCGCGCCGCCCGGGGCATCATCGGGGAGCCCGCCGAACTGGCGGCGTGACCGCCAAACTCCCGACGCGGCGGCTGAACGACACGGCGGCCGGGACCGTCGTGGAGTCGTGAGTCCGCACCGGGACGGGCACGACGAGGGGGCGAGGGAGATGTTGGTCAGCCGGTACCCGTCACGGGTGGGACGGTATGTGGTGGTGGTGCTCGGCGTACTGCTGGCCGCGCTGCCCGTCCTCCCGGCCCGCGCCCAGGCCGCACCGTACGTCAAGTACTACACGGTGGAGTCCACCTACGTGGGCAAGCCGGAGGGCCTGCGTGACATCGCCGAGCGCTTCCTCGGCAGCCGGGACCGCGCGGAGGAGATCTTCAACCTGAACGTCGGCCGGGCGCAGTCCGGCGGCGGCGCCCTCACCGACCCGAGTCAGCTGCGCGCCGGTTGGCAGCTCGTGCTGCCGTGGGACGCGGTCGGCAGCGGGGTCGAGTACGGCTCGCTGCCGTCTCCGGCACCCCCGAGCACCCGTTCACCGTCACCGGGAGCGTCCGCCGCGCCACCTGCCGGTACTCCGCTGATCCGCCCCACGATCGGCTCCAGCCCCAGCCCCAGCCCGAGCCCGAGCGGCACCAAGAACTCCGGTGCCGGGGGCGCCAAGTGCGGATCGGCCGCAAAACGCGGTGACAAGGACCGCGCGGACTGGGCGGAGCGGCGCATGTCGCCGGAGCGGGCGTGGTCCCGCAGCCGTGGCGAGGGCCAGATGATCGCGATCGTGGACTCCGGGGTGGACGGCAGCCTCGCCGAGTTGCGGGGCCGGGTCACCCAGGGCATGGACGTGGTGGCCGGCAGCGGCCGGGGCGACGTCGACTGCCTCGGCACCGGCACCGCGATGGCCGGTATCGCCATCGCCCAGTCCGGCTCGAAGCGCACGGTGACGGGGGTGGCTCCGGAGGCGACCGTGATGCCGATCCGGGTGGTCACCACCAAGGCCGAGGCGCAGCCGGCGGACCAGGCGGCCGGCATCGAGGTGGCGGTGGCCGCCGGTGCCACCGTGATCGCGCTCGGGTCGTACGTGGACCCCAACGTCCCGGCCGTCGCCGAGGCGATCGCCACCGCCGTCAAGCACGACATCGTGGTGGTGTCCGCCGCCGACCTGGAGTCGAGCGACCCGGAGTCGGGGCTGCCGGAGCAGGGCATGTTGCGGGTCGGTGGCATCGGCGGGGACGGCAAGATGGCGGACAGTTACCGCGCCGGCGGGGTGGACGTCGTCGCCCCCGGCGTGGACGTGGCCAGCCTCGGCATCGGCGGAGCGGGTGACTTCGTCGGCAGCGGCACCCAGTACGCGGTCGCCTACACGGCCGGCCAGGCCGCCCTGGTGCGCTCCGCGTACCCGAACCTCTCGGCCGCTCAGGTGACCGAACGGATCCGGAGCACGGCCAGCCGGACCGCCGACACCCCGGAGGACCCCGCCTCGTACGGCGACGGCGTCATCGACCCGTTCACCTCGGTGAGCGCCGCGATGGAGAACGACGGAGGGGCGGCTGCCCCGAACGGCCCGTCCGCCGATGACGGCGGATCGTCGACCAGCGGTGGCCAGGTGGCGATCTTCGTGCTCATCGGCCTGGTGCTGGTGGCCGTGACGGTGCTGTCGGTGTTCCGGCTGCGTACCGTGCTGCGCTCCGACGACCGCAAGGATCCCGAACCGGAGTTCGACCCGCCCGCGAACCGTCCGACCGACCACTCCGATCCACAGCGGTTGAGGTGATCGCCCAGTGACGGGGCAGCCCGCGGTCTCCACCCCGACCAGCGCACCGTCCGGCCGGATCGAACGGGTCTCCACCCGCCCGTGGAGTCGGCACCGCACCATCTCCTCGGCGATCCGGGCAGCCCGCGACGGCGGGGTGGTGTCGGTGGTGGCCGGGGTGTACCGCGAGTCGTTGACCGTCGACAAGTCCGTCACGCTGGTGGCCGAGAACGACGGTGGCGCGGTCGAACTGGTCGCGCCGCACGGGCCGGCGCTCGCCGTACGGTCCGGGTCGGCCACGATCCGCGGGTTCGTGTTGAGCGGCTCCGGTGCCGTGGTGGTCGCCGCCACCGGCCGGATCGCGTTGGAGTCGACCACGGTCACCGGGGGCGCGGTCCAGGTCAGCGGGGACGCGTCGGCGACGCTGCGGGACTGCGCCATCCTGCGTACCGGGGCGGCACCCGGGCTCATCGTCGCCGACCAGGCGACGCTGGAGGGCACCTCGGTCGAGGTGACGGAGACCGGCGGCGCCGCCGTCGAGGCCGCCGGAAGCGCCCAGGTCACCCTGGTCGACAGCCGGATGGGCAGCGTCGGCGGTGGCGCGCTGGTGGCGGAGAACGCCACGCTGACGCTCACCCGCTGCGAGATCGGGCCCAGCGGCGGCGTGGGCGTCGAGGTCAGCGGCGGTGGGCAGGCCCGGCTGACCGACTGCCAACTGCACGACCTGGCGGCCGAGGGTATCCGGGTCAGCGGCAGTGCGACGTTCGGCCCGGACTGGTGGCCGCCGCTGCGGCCGGAACACGCCGGGACGCCGGGCGCCGGGGAGACCGGCGAGACCGGTGGGGTGCTCGTTCGGCGGTGCACGATCAGCCGCGCGGCCTCCGCCGGGGTGCTCCTCGCCGGGTACGGCCACCTGCACCTGGACGAGTCCACGGTGGACGCCGCGCGGGGTCCCGGCGTGCTGGCCGGTGGCGACAGCCGGCTCTCGATGGCCGGCAGCCGGATCAACCAGGCCGGTCATACCGCGCTCGCGGTCCGGGAACGCGCCGAGGTCCGCCTCACCGACGGTGCCTTCGCCGACTCGGCCGCCAACGGGCTCTACGCCGCCGACGACGGGCGGATCCTGATGCACGGCTGCGAGGTGCGGCGCTCCGAGTACAGCGCGGTGCACCTCACCGGCACGGCCAGCGCCGCGCTGGTCGAGTGCACGATCGCCGACACCCCCGAGTTCGGGGTACGCGCCTCCGACCGCGCCCTGCTGCGGGTGGAGGGCGGCACGATCACCGGCGCGGGACTCGGCGGGGTGCAGATCGACGGTGGCGCCGACGCCGAGTTGCGTGGACTGACCGTCAGCGACTCCCGGGCCGGCGTACGCGTGGACACCCCGCACCGGCCGCTGCTGACCGACTGCGAGGTCCGCGACGTCGAGCAGACCGGGATCGAGGTCGCTCCGCACGCCGCGCTGCTGGCCCGGAACTGCCGGATCGCCTCCTGTGGCGCGGCCGGGGTGCTCGTCGACGCGTACGCCACGCCGACGCTCGAAGAGTGCGAGATCACCGACATCGGCGGCAGCGGACTGGTGCTCTGGGAGGGCGCTGCACCGATGATCCGCAGCCTGACCGTGCGGGAGTGCCGCAAGAACGGCGTGTACGTCGGTGACGGTGCGCACGGCACCCTGACCGACTGCGACATCTCCCGGACCGACTACCCGGCCGTGCACGTCGGCGTGGACGCCGATCCGGCGTTGCTGCGCTGCCACGTGCACGACGCCGGGGCCGACGTCGACCAGACCGACCAGGGCCGGGCGACCTTCGAGGAGTGCTGGAGCACCGACGTCGCCGAGGCGACCCTGCCGACCGAACCCGTCGCCGCCCGCGCGGTGCCGGCCGGTGCCGGTCCGCGC
>NZ_SISL01000396.1:0-5389 GCF_004307965.1 Verrucosispora sp. SN26_14.1
CTCGCTGGCCGGCGCCGCTGCGGTCGCCGCCGGCCGCAACGACCCGCCACCGGTACGCCCCGAGCCGGTCGCGGTCACCGTCGGCGCGGCGGTCGAGCCGTTCCACGGCGTACACCAGTCCGGGATCACCACCGAGCCCCAGGCGCACGCGGCGTTCGTCGCCTTCACCCTGCGCCCCGGCACCGACCGGGCCGCCCTCGGCCGGATGCTACGGCTGCTCTCCGACGACGCCGCCCGGCTCACCCAGGGCCGGCCGGCGCTGGCCGACACCGAGCCCGAACTCGGGATGCTTCCCGCCCGGCTCACCGTGACCTTCGGCTTCGGCCCGGGTCTCTTCACCGCCGCCGGCCTCGACGACCGCCGCCCGCCCTCGGTCGCCGACCTGCCCGCGTTCCGCATCGACCGGCTGCAACCGCGCTGGTCCGGCGGGGACCTGCTGGTGCAGGTCTGCGCCGACGACCCGATCACCGTCGCGCACGCCCAGCGGGTGCTGGTCAAGGACAGCCGCCCGTTCGCCACCGTCCGCTGGGTCCAGCAGGGTTTCCGGCGGGCCGCCGGTGCCGAGCCGGGCCGGACCCAACGCAACCTGTTCGGTCAGCTCGACGGCACCGCCAACCCGAAGCCGGGCGCGCCGGTGGAGACTGCGGTCTGGGTGCCGGACGGCCCGGACTGGCTGCGGCACGGCACCACGCTCGTGGTGCGGCGCATCAGGATGGACCTGGAGACCTGGGACCTGCTCGGCCGCGTCGACCGGGAAATGGCCGTCGGCCGGCGACTGAACGACGGTGCCCCGCTGACCGGCGCGGACGAGCACGACGAGCCGGACTTCGCCGCCCTCGGCCCGGACGGGCTGACCGTGATGCCGGACTTCTCCCACGTCACCCGCGCACACGTCACCGACGACCGGTTCCGGATCCTCCGCCGCCCCTACAACTACGATGGAACACCGGCCGCCGACGGCACCGCCGACAGCGGACTGATCTTCGCCTCCTACCAGGCCGACATCGACCGCCAGTTCCTGCCCATCCAGCGGCGGCTCGCCGAGCGGGACCTGCTCAACGAGTGGGTCACCCCGATCGGTTCCGCCGTCTTCGCCGTCCCGCCGGGGTGCCCGGAGGACGGCTGGATCGGCCGGCAACTGCTCGACTGACGAGGAGAATCACCCGCATGTCCACCCGCCTCCGCCACCGGGTCACCGCCGCGCTGGCCGCCTCGCTGCTGGCCGCCACGGCGCTGCTGGCCACGCCCGTCTCCCCCGCGTACGCGCACAACGTGCTGACCAAGGCCACCCCGGCGCAGGACGCCGAGGTCAAGAAGGCGCCGACCAAGGTCACCCTGCAGTTCCTCCAGCGGCTGAACCCGGACTACACCACGATCACGCTCAGTGACGCGGACAAGGAGAAGGTGGCCACCAGCGAGCCGGAGGTGGACGGCACCAAGGGCACGGTCACCATCGACGAGCCGCTGGTCAACGGCGTCTACACGGTGGCGTACCGGATCGTCTCCGCCGACGGGCACCCGGTGCAGGGGTCGTACACGTTCACCGTGGCCGACCCGACCGCCACCGCCGAGCCGACCCCCAGCCCGACCCCGAGCCCCACGCCCAGCCCGGAGCCGACCGAGACCACCCCGTCGGCCGAGCCGACCGTCTCCACCAGTCCCGCCGCGAGCGGTGCCGACGACGACTCGACCCCGGTGGGGCTGTTGGTCGGCGCCGGGGTGCTGGTCATCCTGGCGGTCGGAGCGGCGGTGTTCCTGCTGCGCCGCCGTCGCACCGCCGGGCAGTGAGCCCGGCTCAGCGCAAGAGCACCGGCCCGGCGTCGATCCGGGTCCGGAACAACGCGTACGGCTTGCGGCGCAGGTCCTCGCCCCGGTGGTACACGGCCTGCCGGTGGAGTTGGTTGGCGGTCACGTAGAGATACCCGTCGACGGCCACCGACATGCTGTCCGGCCAGAGCAGGCGGGGATCGTGCACCACCGTCTCGTAGTCGCCGTCCCTGCGGCGGCGGAGCACCGCGTTGTGCTCGTACGACGTCAGGTAGATCCGCCCGGCGTCGTCGCTCTCCAGGCCGTCCGACCCGGTGCCCTTGTCGCCCTCGTGCCGGACGGTGGCGGCCACCTCGTCCTCGCCGAGCGAGACGTCCACCAGGGCGTCGGTGGACACGCTGTACCACTGGCGTGAGGCGAGCGCGCAAAAGTGGAGCCGGGTGCCGTCGGCGGAGATGGCGATGCCGTCCGAGCCGACGGTGACCGGTTTCGGTGGCCCCTGCGCCGGCCGCTCCAGGAACGGGCGGCCCTCCACCACCGGCCGGAAGCGGGACAGCGGCTCCGGTTTGGTGGACGGGTGCTCGTGCAGCCGCCGCCACGAGGCGCCGGTGTCGAGGTCCACGACGATGATCCCGTTCGCCCCGGCGACCGCCGAGTCGGTGACGTACGCGATCCCGGCGGCCCCGCGCCGCAGGTCGAACCGTACGTCGTTGAGGTAGGTGGTGGGCAGCGCCACGTCCGGCGGGAAAGTGATCACCTGGGCGACGGTGTCGGTGGTCAGGTCGACGCGGACGAGTTTGGGGCCGCCGGGCCGGGTGGGCTGGAACATCGGGCTGCCGGTGTCGAGCACCCAGAGCCGGTCGGCCGGGTCGACCACGATGCTCTGCACCGAGACGAACGCCCCCACGTCGTCGTCGCCGCCCGGCTGGTTCCACTCCGGATCCGGGTACGGCACCTCGGCACCGTCGCGCAGCTCGACCACCGTGGCGGGGACCTCGTCGCCCCAACGGGGGAAGGTGACGAAGATCCGGCCGGTGTGCGAGACGCTCACCCCGGTCGGCATCGGCCCGGTGAAGGTGTGGACGAGTTCCAGTTCGCCGACGGGCTCGCCCGGCACCGGTTGACTCATGCCCCGCTCCTGACTGTCGGTGCCGCTTCCCGTTCCCACCGCCGTGGGCGACAAACGCCGCGTCAGACAAACGGACTTATAGCCCATTAGGGTTTTTAGTCCTTAGATCGGCAGCCGAGCCGGGCACCGGCGGGTTTCCGGTGGTGACCGCCCGGGTGACCAACACCGACGGTCGGGCGCTGGCCATGACCGGCAGCCTGCGCCCTTCCGCGTTCACAGAGGGGCGAAAATGGCTGAACCAGACATTCGGAAAGGTCAGGACTCGGTGCTGCCCGGGGCCGACGTGGCCGGCGGTCGCGGGCCCGGCAGCCGGTCGACCGGACCGTACCCGGCCGCCTGAAGGGTGAACAGGTCGGCGTAACGGCCGGCGGCGGCCATCAGTTCGTCGTGGGTGCCGGCCTCGACCAGGCGACCGTGGTGCAGCACGAAGATCCGGTCGGCGTGCCGGACGTTGGCCAGCCGGTGCGTGATGAGGATCGTGGTCGCCCGCCCCTGCCGGTCGCGGATCGCCTGGAACAGTGCGTCCTCCGCTCTCGGGTCGAGCGCCGAGGAGGGCTCGTCCATCACCAGCAACTCCGCATCGCGCAGGAAACCACGGGCGGCGGTGATCCGCTGCCACTGACCGCCGGAGAGGTCCTGCCCGTTGGCGAAGGTCCGGTCGAGCAGCGTCTCGTAGCCGTACGGCAACTCGCGGATCATCTCGTCCGCGACCGCACGGGCCGCCGCCGCCTCGATCCGGTCCTGCCGGACCTCGCCCTCGATGTCGCCGATGGCGATGTTCGTGGCGGCGGTGAACGGCCACTTGTGGTACTCCTGCGTGACCACGGCGATCCGACCGCGCAGGCCGTCCCGGTCCCACTCGGTCAGCGCCCGCCCGTTCCACCGGATCGTTCCCTCGGTGGGGGTACGCAGGGAGGCGATCAACGCGGCGAGAGTGCTCTTGCCGGAACCGTTCTCCCCGACGAACGCCACGGTCTGCCCCGCCCGGACGGTCAGCGTCACCCCGTCGACGGCCAGGTCGTCCCGCTCCGGGTAGCGCAGGCTCACCCCGTCGACGGTCAACTCCCGCAACCGCTCCGGCGGCACGGCGTCCACCGCCTCCGGCAGGTACCCGGCGGCCCGCGTCATGAAGCCGGTGTAGTCGCGGAAGTGCTGACCCTCGGTGTAGACCCGGTCCATCTGGAAGGTCACCACGGAGAGCGAACGCTGCGCCGCCTGCACCGCGATCACACACGTCGCCGCGGCGGCGAGCGGGATCTGCCCGTCGATGAGCAAGAGGCCGAGCAGGACGTAGACCAGACCGGTGGCGACACCGCCGACGAGCGACCCCACCGTGGTGGTCGTGGTGACCCGGCGGGCCAACGCGAGCTGGATGTCGGTCTCCACCCCCATCACCCGGTCGTGCTGGTCGAGCAGGAACCGGCGCAGCCCGTACGAGCGCAGCTCCGGTGCCGAGTCCCGTTCGGCCATCAGCCGGTGCAGCAACCACATCCGCCGCCGCCGCACCGAGCCGGCGATGTAGGTCCGGTAGTGCAGGTGTCCGGCGCGCAGCGACGCCCAGGCGTTCGGCACCGTCGCGACCAGCAACGCCAGCAGCAACAACGGGTGGACCACCACCACGGCCACGGCCACCGCCACCACGCCGACGAACCCGGCGAGCAGGTTCATCGAGGCCGGCACCAGACTGACCGCCGAGTCGGTGCCCCTCGACGCCCGTTCCATGTCGTCGGCGAACGCGTCCGCGTCGAACGCCTCCAACCGGACCGCCGTGGTCACCTCGAACAGGCCCCGCTCCACCTCCCGGCTCACCCGGGGCGTCAGCCCGTTCAACGCGTACCCGGTGGCGATCGCCATGCCGGACCGCACTGCGGTCGCCGCCGCCAGCACCGCGAGCGCCGGCAGCGCCGCCACCACCTTGTCCCCGGTCGGCCCACCGGCGAACAGCTCCACCAGCACCCGCTGCGTCGCCAGCAGCCCGAACGCCGACATCACCCCCGCGCCGACCGTCGCCACGGCCACCACCGAGGTACGCAGCCGGTCCGCCCGCCAACTGATCCGCAGCGCCGCCCAGACCAGCTTGGGAAGTTCGGCGAAGACGGCGAACAGGCCGGCCTCCGTCCGGGCCCGCATCCCGGTCTCCCACCACATCGTCCGCAGCTCGGGCAGCACCGACTCGGTGGGCACCGGCGTGGAGCGCGGAGGGCGGACACGACGTCGGGTCGGGGTGACGGCCATGGGCGTACCTCCTGGGGCGGTGACGGCGCGGCGCCCCGTCGCGCGCCGGACGAGGACCACCGACTTCGTCGCTGAAGGCGTTCGGACCGCTACCTATGGTCACTGCGACGGTGTCGCCGGTCCAGCCCCTGTCGGCGTGCCGACCCACCCGCCATGTCGGCGGCGCGGCCTCCGGCCGGGGTCGACGACGCGGCACCGTCCGGCCGGATCACCGACGCGCGCTCGGCTCAGCCGTACTCCTCTCTCTAATACACATCT
>NZ_SISL01000397.1:0-5405 GCF_004307965.1 Verrucosispora sp. SN26_14.1
GTATCAGAGACAGGATCCGGCCACCGAGCGCGGCGACCGCCACCGCCACCAGCGTCAGCGCCGCGCCGAGCACCGTACTCGTCGCCGGGCGGGTCTGCGCGGAGGGAAGCAGCACGTCCAGCAGCACCGCGCCGACGACCTGACCGGCGACGGTGGCCAGGCCGAGCAGCAGCACGCCGGTGAGGCGGACCACCGCCGCCGCCACCGCGATGAAGGTCACCCCGATCGGCCCGCCCAGATAGAGCCACGGCTCGGCGGGCAGGTCACCGGCGGGCACACCGCGTACGGCGAGGCTGACCACGAAGACGGCCAGCAGGGCGGCCGTACCGACGGCGAAGTTGACCAGCGTGGCGGTCACCGTGCTCCGGGTGGCCTCGCGGACCCGCCCGTTCACCGCCTGCTGCCAGGCCACCCCGACGCCGGCCAGCAGCGGCAGCAGGGCCAGACCGATGGTGGCCGGTTCGGCCAGCCGATCTCCGACGGCCAACAGCACCGCGGCCACGGTGAGGACCGCACCGGCGAGCCGGGCGAGGGTCACCGGCTGCGGCCCGCTCGGGCCGACCCCGGCCCGGTCCACGACGAGACTGCTGCCGGACTGTCCGGCGACCACCGCCACGGTGAACACGGCGACGCCGAGCGTACCGACGGTGGCGCTCTGGGTGAAGACGAGGAACGCTCCGCAGACCCCGCCGAGGCACTGCCAGAGCCGCAACCTGCCGGTGCCGAGCGCGGCGCGCAGCGCGGTCAGGCCCCGACGCCCGTTCCCGGTGGCGACGCCGAGCACCACCAGCACCAGCAGCCCCAGGCCGAACGAGACCAACGCGGCGGCGACCCCGTCGTCGAGCCGTACGCCCAGCTCGCCGTTGATCCGCGACTGGGTGGCGACGGCGACCCCGGCGACGGCTCCCAGCGCCACGGCACCGGCCCGCCGACCGGCCGACACCGTCGGCCCGGTCGCCGTCGCGCCCTGACTCAAGCCTGTTGGTCCAGGGGGCGGCCGTCGAAGTCCACCGCCGAATAGAGCGCCAGCTTCTCCAACTTGTGGAACGAGTCGATCACCCGGATCGTGCCGCTCTTGGACCGCATCACGATCGACTGCGTGTACGCCCCACCCGAGCGGTAGCGCACACCCTTCAGCAGGTCACCGGAGGTGACACCGGTCGCCACGAAGAAGCAGTTGTCCCCGGTGACCAGGTCGTCGGTGGTGAGCACCCGGTCCAGGTCGTGCCCGGCGGCGAGCGCCTTCTCCCGCTCGGCGTCGTCGCGTGGCCAGAGCTTGGCCTGCATCATCCCGCCCATGCACTTGAGCGCGCAGGCGGCGGTGATCCCCTCCGGGGTGCCGCCGATGCCCATCAGCACGTCGACGTCGGACTCGCCCCGGGCGGCGGCGATGACACCGGCGATGTCGCCGTCGGAGATGAACCGGATGCCCGCCCCGGTACGCCGGATCTCCTCCACCAGCCCGTCGTGCCGGGAGCGGTCGAGTACGCAGACCGTCACCTCGTCGAGGCCGGTGCCCTTGACCTTGGCGATGCGGCGCAGGTTGTCGGCCACCCCGGCGTTGATGTCGACCACGTCCGCGTACGCCGGGCCGACCGCGAGCTTCTCCATGTAGAACACGGCGCTCGGGTCGAACATCGCACCCCGTTCGGCGACCGCCAGCACCGCGAGCGCGTTCGGCATGCCCTTGCTCATCAGCGTGGTGCCGTCGATCGGGTCGACCGCGACGTCCACCTCCGGGCCGGTGCCGTCGCCGACCTCCTCGCCGTTGAAGAGCATCGGGGCGTTGTCCTTCTCGCCCTCGCCGATCACCACGACACCCTTCATCGGGATCGAGTTGATCAGCTTGCGCATGGCGTCGACGGCGGCGCCGTCGCCGCCCTCCTTGTCACCCCGGCCGACCCAGCGACCGGCGGCCATCGCCGCGGCCTCGGTCACCCGGACCAGGTCGAGGGCGATGTTGCGGTCGAGGTTCTGTGGGGTACGCGTCCTGGCGGTCGTCATGAACGGCTCCTCCTCGCGGCGGTGCGGGGTTGACCGGGCCGGGTCCTGCCGGCTTCGTTCCTGATCCTCACACGATGGCGGACCCGCGACCGGGGCGGGGCGGTGATGGGCCGGATACCGCCGGTCGGGCGGCTGCGAGAATGGCCCGGTGGAACCCGCACAGCCTGCCGACCGCGCAACCGCAGACCAGCCGTCGACGGCCGAGCAGCCGACCGTCGACCGGGCCGCCGGACCGGACGTACCCGAGGACCGGCCGGAGCCGACGCGGACCGCCGGGGAACCGGCGGCCGAGACCGCCCCGGGACGCTCCGAGCGCAGACCCCGCGACATGGCCATCTCGCTGCTGGTGCTGCTGGTCCCGATCGCCCTGCTGATCGCCTTCTCCCGGGGCTTCCTCGGTGGGGACGCGCCGAGCACGGTGAACCCGACCCCCGCCTTCGATCAGGCGCGCTCGGCCGCCGCCTTCCCGGTCTCCGAGCCGTCCGGGCTGCCCGACGGGTGGAAGACCGTACGTGCGGCGTACCGGACCACGGAGGAGGGCGCGACCCTGCGGGTGGGCTATCTCACTCCCGAGGGGCGTGGTCTGCAACTCGTGCAGAGCAACGTGCCACCGGAGCGGCTGCTGCCCACCGAGCTGACCGAGCAGGGGCGACCGCAGGGGCAGGCCGACCTCGGGTCGGGCGCCTGGCAGCGGTACACCGGGCGGGGCAACGAGCAGGCATTGGTGTTGCTCGAACCGGAGCGGACCGTGATCGTCGTCGGGGACGCCCGGGACAACGAACTGCGCGAGATGGCCACCGCCGTCGACTGAGCCTGCTTCGTGGTGATTGCGGGCGGCGTCGGCAGGGAACAGGAGAGGCGAGCCACCGGCGCGGGAAGCGTCGGGTGACCGCTGGGAGACACCGATGACCATTCGCAGACTGAGCGCCGGTCTCATGGCCGCCGCCTTGCTCACGCCTGGAGTCGCCGCCTGCACAACCTCCGGTGACACCGCGCCCACCACCACCGCCACACCGTCCGCCACCGGCTCCGGCGCACCCGCCGCGGACTCCGAGGCCAAGCAGGCGCTGCTGGACTCGACCAAGGAGATCAGCAACGGCAACTTCCGGTTCACCATGTCCGGCGTCGGCTCGGTCGCCGAGGGCCAGGTGCACCAGCCGAGCCAGAGCGCCGAGATCCGGGTACGCCTGGGCGAGCCGACCGACGACCTGGCGATCAGCCTCGACCTGATCCACGCCAAGCCGGACAGCTGGGTCAAGGTGGACCTCAAGGGCGGCGCCGCGACCAGCGTGCCCGGCCTCGACCGGCTGAACCTCGGCAAGTTCCAGCACCTCGACCAGAGCCGGATCCAGGGAGACCGCAACCTCGGCTTCGACTTCGACAAGGTCGACCCGGCCGGGAGCGCCGCGCTCACCCAGGCGGTCACCGAGGTGCAGCGCACCGGTGACGGCACCTTCTCCGGCACCATCGACGTCTCCAAGGCCGCCGAGGCCGGCTCGCTGGACCAGGGCGTGGTCACCGCGCTCGGCCCGGAGGCCAACGCGGTGCCCTTCACCGCCACCACCGACGCGCAGGGCCGCCTCACCGAACTGGTGCTGCGGATGCCGCCGACGGGGGCCGCCGCCGGCCAGGAGATCAAGATGACGTACAGCGACTACGGCAACGCGACCGCCGCGCAGAAGCCCCCGGCCGACCAGGTCGTCGAGGCGCCGCCGGAGTTGTACAACCTGTTCAAGTAAGCGGTCCCTCGCGGGGCGGCGACGAGACGCGGCGGGAGCCTTCCGGCTCCCGCCGCGTCGTGTCCGGGGTACGTCCAGGCGTCAGGTCGTCGACTCCTGGCGGGCGGCGTCGATCCGGGCACGGGCGCCGTCGAGGCGACTCTGGCAGATCACCGCCAACGCCTCACCGCGCTCCCACAGGGCCAACGACTCCTCCAGCGACGTCCCGCCGGCCTCCAGCCGCTCCACCACCGACGCCAGTTCGGCACGAGCCTGTTCGTAGCTGAGCCGCTCGTCCGACCCGTCGGTCTTCTCGTCAGTCATCGCTTGCCTCTCCCACAACAGGGCCGACAGGTCAGGGGTTCACGGTGGCCGACAGTTCGCCGTCGGCGACGCGTACCCGCAGCGGGTCACCGGGTGCCACGTCGCCGGCGGCGCGGACCACGTGGCCGTCGGCGCGCTGCACGATGGCGTACCCCCGGTCCAGGGTGGCGGCCGGTGAGAGCGCGCGCAGCCGGGCCAGGGTGTGCCGGAGGTCGTCGTCGGCGGCGGCGATGCGGTGGTCCAGGCAGCGCACGGCCCGCTGGCGCAGGGCGGCCAGGTCACCGGCCCGCTGCTCCACCATCACCTGCGGGCGGGCCAGCGCCGGACGGGAGCGCAGCGCCTCGATCCGGTGCGACTCGCGGTCGACCAGGTGGTGCACCGCGCGCCGCAGCCGGTGGCGGGCCTGCCCGATCAGGCGTACCTCCTCGGCCAGGTCGGGCACCACCCGCTTGGCCGCGTCGGTCGGGGTCGACGCGCGGACGTCGGCCACGTAGTCGACCAGCGGCGCGTCCGTCTCGTGGCCGATCGCGCTGACCACCGGCGTACGGCAGGCGAACACCGCCCGGCAGAGGGCCTCGTCGGAGAAGGGCAGCAGGTCCTCGATGCCGCCACCGCCCCGGGCCAGGATGATCACATCGATGCTCGGGTCGCCGTCCAGCACCTTGAGCGCGTCGACGATCTGCGGCACGGCACCGGGGCCCTGCACGGCCACGTTCACCGTCCGGAACTCCACCGCCGGCCAGCGGCGACGGGCGTTGGTGAGCACGTCCCGCTCGGCGGCGCTGGCCCGGCCGGTGATCAGCCCGATCCGCTGCGGCAGGAACGGCGGCCGGCGCTTGCGGGCCCGGTCGAACAGCCCCTCGGCGGCGAGCAGCTTCTTGAGCTTCTCCAACCGTGCCAGCAGCTCACCGAGACCCACCTGCCGGATCTCGTCGGCCCGCAGGCTGAGCGTGCCCCGGGCGGCGTAGAACTCCGGCTTGGCGTGCAGCACGACGCGGGCGCCCTCGCGCAGCTCCGGCGCGCCGGTGTCGAGCACGTCGCGGTTGGTGGTGACGGTCAGGCTCAGATCCGCCGACGGGTCACGCAACGTGAGGAACACGGTGCTGGCGCCGGGCCGCCGGCTGATCTGCGCCACCTGCCCGTCGACCCAGACCCAGCCCAGGCGCGCCACCCAGGCGCCGATCTTCTGACTGACCACGCGCACCGGCCACGGCTCCTCCGCTGTGCTGGCCCCTGTGCCGGCAGCCGTCCCGCTCCCGGTCGCCGTCCCACCCGTACTCACCCGCCCACCCTAAGCCCACCCACCGACCGCCTCGCTGATCACGACCGGGGCGGCGGCCGACGGGGTCGGCGGCGGGG
>NZ_SISL01000398.1:0-5404 GCF_004307965.1 Verrucosispora sp. SN26_14.1
GGCGACCAGGGGCGCGCCGACGGCGGCGGCGAACATCGCCAGCGCCGGCGGACCCATCCACAGGCCCGCGGTGAACGGGGTGAGGCCCTCCACGAGTTGGAGGTACTGCGTGACCATGTACATGGTGCCGCCGACACCGACGAGCCCGATCAGCAGGACGGCGAGAGCTGCGGAGAAGGCCCGGTCGGCGAAGAGGGTCACGTCCAGCAGCGGCGCGGTCAGGTGCCGTTGCCGGCGGACGAACGCCACCCCGGCGATGGCGCCGACGACGAGGAGGACCGGCGTACGCGCACCGGCACCGTGGGAGGCGGCCTGCTTGACGGCGTAGACGACGGGCAGGATCGCCGCCAGGGACAACGCGACGCTGACCAGGTCCAGCGGCCCGGCCTGCGGGTCGGCGTACTCGGGCAGCAGTGACCTCGCCCCGATCAGGACGACGATCGCGACGGGGACGGCGAGCAGGAAGGCCGCGCCCCACCAGTACGCGTCGACGAGGGCACCGCCGACGACCGGACCGGCCGCCATGCCCAGGGCGAACATGGTGGCCCAGGCCCCGATCGCCATCGCGCGCTGTCGGGCGTCGGCGAACATGTTGGAGATCAGCGACAGCGTCGAGGGCATCAACGTCGCGCCCGCGATCCCGAGCAGCGCACGGGCCGCGATCAACAGTTCCGCGCTGGGCGCGACGGCCGCGAGCACCGACACGAGCGCGAACGCGGCCATCCCGATCCGGAGCAGGCGTCGCCGGCCGATGCGATCCCCCAGGGTACCCATGGTGATGAGGAACCCGGCGATGAGGAACCCGTAGGCATCCATGATCCACAGGGTCTGCGTGGCCGACGGGTCGAGCGCCTCGGCCATGCTCGGCAGCACCAGGTACAGCACGGTGACGTCCAGACCCAGCAGCAGCGTGGGCAGCGCCAGCAGCCCGAGGCCCGCCCACTCGCGCCCGCCCGCACGCCGGACGGCGACCTCCGACACGGCACCCCCACAAGATATTTGAACGAAAGTACAACTAGAACTATCGTTCAAATATCTGTCGAGGGCAAGGTCGCAGCGGGTACGGGCGCGTGGCGGCCCGAGGGGAGGGGCGACCGGAACGAGAACGAGGCCCGAACCAAAGGTTCGGGCCTCGCAGGTGTGGGGTGACTGATGGGAATTGAACCCGCCCGGACCCGCAGGTCGGGGCGGGTGCACCGTGCGTGACCTGCACATACGAGGTGGCATCGGGTATCAACGGGTAGCGCCGGGTTAGTGGATTCCCCTACCTCTCCCCTACGCCGCCTCGGACAGTTCCTCCTCCATCTCGGCGACCACCGTCGCCAGGTCCACGTGCTCCAGGGCGTCCGTCACCGCAGCGAGGATCCCCACGTCGACCTGCGGCAGCAGGTGCCCGTACAGCCCGTCGGTGACCGCGATCGAGCCGTGCCCGAGCCGCCGGGAGATCGCCGACAGCGGGACGTTCGCCGAGATCAGCCAGGCGGCCTGCGTGTGCCGCAGGTCGTGGATGCGCAGCCCGGCGAGCCCGGCCGCCTCAGTCCAGAGCAGCCACCCCCGACGGAAGTTCCGGGCACGCACCGGTTTGCCGGTCGGCGTGAGGAACACCAGATCGTCCCGGCCCTTGTCGACGACCAGGCCCGCGAGCGGGTCGGCGGCCTTCCGGGTGAACGTCACCGTCCGCCGCCCGCGCGCCGTCTTCGGCGTGCCGAAGATCAGCGACCCGTCGGCCATCTCGTGCATGGCCCGCTCCACCGTGAGTCGCCCATCGAGCACGTCGAGGTTCTTCACCTGGAGCCCCACCGCCTCGCCCCACCGCAGTCCCGTCGAGACGAGCAGCAGCACCAGCGGGCGCCAGTGCTCCGGCACGGCGGCGAGCAGCCGGCCGGCTTCCGGTTCCGTGAGGAACCGCATCTCCCGGGGCGCGAGCGCCGGCAGCTTCGTGTCGACGCACGGGTTGGTGCGGATCTTCCGTGCGCGCACCGCTGCGCTCATCAGGCTGTGGAGTAGGCCGTGGCAGGAGCGGACCGTCTTCGCCGAGAGTGGTCGGCGCACCCACTTCCCCGGCCGGTCCAGGTCCGGCAGACCGGTGAGCAGCTTCGTGATCCACGCCTGGATGACGATGTTGTCGACCTCGTCGAGCGCGAGGTGGCCGAGCAGCGGCACGATGTGCATCCGCACCCGGGAGCCCTCGGACTGGCGGGAGGTGGGCTTGAGGCCTGTCTCGTGGCCGGGCCACCAGATGGCCACCCACTCCCCCACGACCAACTTCCCGGCCCGTGGGTCGATGAAGTCGCCGCGGAGCTGGTCCGCCTTGAGCGTGATCAGCCTCTTGTTGGCCGACGTCTTGTTGGGCCACCCCTTCTCCAGGGTGACCTTCTTGCCGTCGATGATGTCCCGGATCCGGTAGGTCGGTCCGTTCTTCTCCACCCACACGGTGCCGTCAGCCCCGCTTGAACAGGTCGATCATCCTCCGAGTCTCCTCGATGGCGGCGGCCTTGTCGCGCTCGCGTCGCTCCAGGATCAGGGTGGTGATGCGCTCACGCATCTCGTCGCTGAGGCGGGGGTCGGTGCGGACGAGTTCCAGCTCTTCGTCGGCTGCTTCGCCGGTGGCTGGTGTGGGGTGGCCGCCCTCGAGGATCGCGGCGATGCTGCCGGGGCGCCAGTTCAGGGCTCGTTCGATGCCGGCCCAGTTGTGGGGTTGGGTGTCGCGGTCGCCCTTCTCGGCGCTGGTCCAGGTCGCGCGGTCGATGCCGGCGGCGCGGGCGGCTGCCGACACGCTGAGGCCGAGGTCTTCGAGGCGTCTCTTCTTGATCTTCTGCGCCAGGCGTTCTCGCCGGCCACCCTCATCCATGACGGGCATTGTGCCAGCGGAATTGTGCTTAGGGATACCGGCCCGGCCACCCTCGGGTAGCCGTTCAGCTAGCATCCGCCGTGTTCAACAGACTTTATTGCGGAACTCTGCTGAACGCTGCTAATGTCAGTGGCATGACTGATCCAAGGCCAACAACCGTCGCACCTCGACCCGCAGCGGTCGAGATCGACGGCGCGAAGCTCCGAGAGCTGCGCCAGATGGCCGGGGTGACGCTGGGAGAGTTCGCCTCTACCTGCGAAATCAGCGTTCAGTACCTCTCGCAGATCGAGCGCGGCGATCGCCGGCGGGTGTCCCCGCCGGTGTACGCCCGGATCTGCCGCTCGCTGAAGCTCACCGGCCCCCGGCAGCGCCGAACTCTGCTGAAGGCAGCGGCATGAGCACCCCGGCGTTCCTCGACATGCAGCAGCTCGCCGACCGCTACGGCCTGTCCAAGGAGTGGGTGCGGGTTCGCGTCAAGCAGCGCGCGATTCCGTTCAGCCGCGTCCCCGGCGGCAGGCTCGTCCGGTTCTCCGCCGACGACGTCCGCGCGATCGACGCCATGTTCACCCCCGAGCCGGTACTCAACGGCCCGCCCGCCTCGAGGGCGGTGGCCGCGTGATCACCGTGAACCCGCTGCGGATCCGGGCCTTCATCGCTCAGGTCGATACCACCGGCGGACCCGACGCCTGCTGGACGTGGCGCGGCCACAAGAACGACGACGGGTACGGCCGGTTCGGCAAGCAGTCCGAAGGCGCCCACCGGGTCGCCTACGAGCTGATGGTCCGGGCCGTCCCCGACGGACTCACCGTCGACCACCAGTGCCACAACGCCGACACCACCTGCCCGGGCGGCACCACCTGCGCCCACCGGCTGTGCGTCAACCCGGCGCACCTGGAGGCGGTGACGCAGCGGGAGAACCTGCTGCGCAGCCCGCACACGATGCCGCACCACAACGCGGCCAAGACCCACTGCCCCCGCGGTCACAGGTACACGCCGGAGAACACGTACAGCCGGCGGACCGCGAAGGGCTACGCCCGACGGGAGTGCAAGACCTGCCGACGTGAACGGCTCGCCGCGTAGCGGCCTGAGCACCACCCCGGCGCCATCCGGCCCCGGAAACGAACGGCGCCCCGCCATCCCGGCAAGGACATCGCGGAGCGCCAGATCGAAATGGAGTATCGCATGACCGACACGATCACCAATCCGGCGCCCGCGCCGCTGGCCACCGCCACCGTCACTACCGACAGCGGGCCGATCGTCCTGCCCTGCGAGCCCATCAGTGAGTGGCTCGCCATCACCCCCGTGGTGGGCATGGACAAGGACGGCAAGACGTGGTTCGACGGTGGGTTCACCATCACCCACCTGCCGACCGGCCTGGCCTTCGGCGAAGGCCCCGCCTGCATCAACTGCTGCCGCTCCTCGGGCCAGAAGTTCGCCGCCATGGACACCGACTGGTCGGCCCTCACTGCTGCGACCGCCAGCGAGTGGGCCGCCGGGCTGTCGGACGCTGACCGGGAGACGCTCATGCTGTACCGGCCCCTGGAGTGGCGGTGCGACGCCGAGTTGTGCGATGCGCCCGAGGCCACCGAGCAGCAGGCCGAGCCCGCCGCCAGCATTCCGGGCGAGTCGCACCGGATCTGCCGGGACTGCGGTGCCACCACCGGCCTGGTCATGGCGATCGGGAGCCCGCTCGAGATCGCCACCGAGTGGGTGTGCGCCGACGCGCAGTGCCGGGCGGTGACCCGATGACGCAGCCGCACCTGCCGCCCAGCCCGTGGCACCCCACCATCACCCCGCCCGTCTCCACCTGCTGCGGCACCGTCCTCAAGGGCGAGGCCTGCGACTGCTCGGAGCTGCTGGCGTCGTGGGCGGGGGCGCCGGTCTACAGCCTGCGCCCGCACGCGCCCGGCCTGACCCCGCTGGTCGACCCGGCCCTGCGCGAGGTGGCGTGATGGCCGCCCGCAGGTACGCGATCGAGGTCAACGAGGGCGTCGTCGAGTCGTCCCGGCAGGGCGCCGACTGGTGGTTCGCCCGGCGGCAGATGTTCGTCGCCTCCGGGCGGCTGCGCGAGGTGAAGGCCGCCTGCATCACCGGTGGCGTAGTCCGGATCGGCGACTACGACGAGGACGACGCCACCTTCATGGCCGACCACATGGTCGCGTCCGGGATGCCCCAGTCGGCGGTGCGCGTCAAGGCGGTGACTTCGTGACGCACCTGATCTCCGTCGTCGTCGGCCTCGCCGCCGCCCTGCTGCTGTTCGCCGCGTACGTCGCCGGTTACCGGCGGGCCACCCAGCGCACCGTCGCCGACATCACCCGGCTGCGGCAGACCGTCGCCGACCAGCAGGCATCCCTCACCGCCATCCCCGCCAGCGCCATCGAACACCGGCAGCAGGTTGCCGCCGACCACCGGCGGCGCGCCGCCGCGACCATCGCCCGCCTCGACGCGTGGGTGCTCACCCAGCGGACGGTGCGCCATGGCTGACCGGCCCACCCGCGCACGCATGGCCATCGACGCCGCCACCGCGCTCGCCGCCGCACTCCTGACCACGCC
>NZ_SISL01000399.1:0-5386 GCF_004307965.1 Verrucosispora sp. SN26_14.1
CGTCCTGCGCCCGCTGGCTGGCCGCCCAGGGCGCCCACCCGGTCGCGGTGGACCTGTCCGCCGGCATGCTGCGCCACGCCGCGCGCGCCGCCGACCGCAGCGGGGTACGCGTACCGCTGGCCCAGGCCGACGCGCTGGCGCTGCCGTTCGCCGACGGCAGCTTCGACGTCGCCTGCACGGCGTTCGGCGCGGTGCCGTTCGTCGACGACTCGGCCGCCCTGATGCGCGAGGTGCACCGGATCCTGCGCCCCGGCGGACGCTGGGTCTTCTCGGTCACCCACCCGATGCGCTGGATCTTCCTCGACGACCCCGGCGAGGGCGGACTGACCGCCGTGCACTCCTACTTCGACCGGCAGCCGTACGTGGAGCAGGACGACACCGGCGTGGCCACCTACGTCGAGCAGCACCGCACCCTCGGCGACCGGATCCGTGAACTGGTCGGTGCCGGGTTCCGCCTGGTGGACCTGGTGGAGCCGGAGTGGCCCGAGGGACACGAGGGGCTCTGGGGGCAGTGGAGCCCGCTGCGCGGCCGGCTCTTCCCCGGCACCGCCGTCTTCGTCACCGAGAGACACGACTGAGATCGCGGAACGCGGGACCCGGTCCACGGGAGTGGACGGCCACCCCCGTCGTTTCCGTGCCGCACCCCCGGGTAACCGGCGCCGTGGCCGAGACCGACTCGGGCCAGGACGTCGCCCACCACCCGGAGGTGTTGCGCCGTGAGCGGGACCGACGACCAGCAGACCTACCGTGAGTTCACCGACGCGGTGAACATGAAGCCCGGTGAGCTCCAGCAGTGGTTGGAGACGCCGGAGTCCAAGCACGTCGGTTGGCAGAAGAAGGGCACCGAGGGCGGCGAGTCGGTCGGCCACGAGTCCGGCCGCAAGATCGTCGACCTGCTCCGTCGCAAGCGGGACCAGCTCAGCGCCGCCGACTACAAGCACATGCGCAAGGTCGTCGGCTACGTCCGTCGCCACATGGCGCAGCGACCCAGCGGCGACGTCCGCGACACACGGTGGCGGTACTCGCTGATGAACTGGGGCCACGACCCGGTCAAGGCGCCGCTGCCCCCGCCCGGCGGCCCGTCCCGCAAGGCACTGGACCGGCACGGCAGCCCACCGAAGAACCGGCGCGGCCCGGCACGCTGACGTCGGCGAGTCCCCACACGCTCACCCCGACGCGGCCCGGCCTGCCGCACTAGGGCGACCTGATCCGGCGGAGGCATGGCTTGACCCTGCCGCTGACGGCAAGGTCGGACGATCGGCGCCATGATCGACCACACGCCACACCGAGTCGTCGTCGTCACCGGCGCCGGCACCGGAATCGGCCGGGCTACCGCCCGGGCGTTCAGCTCCGCCGGGGCCCACGTCATCGCGGTGGGTCGCCGCACCGCGCCGCTGACCCAGACCGCGACCGACCACCCCCTGATCACCCCGCTGGCCGTCGACGTCACCGCCGCCGACGCGCCCGACCGGGTGGTCCGCGCCGCCCTCGACCGCCACGGTCGGCTGGACGTCCTGGTCAACAACGCCGGTATCGCCGGCGGCGGGGACCTGGCCGACCTCGACGAGACGGCGGCCCGCCGGCAACTGGAGACCAACCTGCTCGCCCCGGTCCGGCTCGCCCACGCCGCCGTCCCGGCGCTGACCGACGCCCGGGGAGTGATCGTCAACGTCACCACGGCGGTCGGGCAGCGGGCCTGGCCGGGCTCCGCGCTCTACGCCGCCGGCAAGACCGCCCTCGACTCGCTTACCCGCAGCTGGGCGGTGGAACTCGCACCACGCGGCGTCCGCGTGGTGGCGGTCGCCCCCGGCGCGATCGACACCCCGATCGGTACGCACCAGGGCCTCGACCCGCAGCAGCGGGACACGGTACGCGCCTGGCAGCTCGCACACACCCCGCTGGGCCGGATCGGTGCCCCCGAAGAGATAGCGTGGGCGATCCTGCGGCTCTGCGAACCGGCCGCGGCCTTCGTCACCGGAGTGGTGCTGCCGGTCGACGGCGGAGCGGTCGTCGCGTGAGAGGACGGTGCCCGGATTGCGGATCGGGGAACTGGCCCGGGCCACCGGCAGCACGCCCCGGGCGCTGCGCCACTACGAGGAACACGGCCTGATCGACTCCCACCGGGCCGCCAACGGCTACCGCGAGTACGACGACCGGGCCGTCGTCCGGGTCCGCAACATCCGTCACCTGCTGGCCGGCGGGCTGACCCTGACCGACGTCCGGGCGTTCCTGCCCTGCCTCGACGGGGACGTGGCCACGGCGGCGCCCTCCCCCGCCGGGCTGCGGATCGCCCGGGACCGCCTGGCCGTGCTGGACGCCCGCATCGCCGCCCAGGTAGCGCTCCGCGACCGGCTCGCCGCCGCACTGCGCGCCGCCGCACCGCCCATCGGCCACGACACCGCGACGCCGGCCGCCGCCCCGGAGGCCCCGCTCACCACCTGAGCGCCAGCAGCCCCCTCACCACCTGACCGCCGGCCGCCCGGCACGGCCCCGACTGGCCCGCCCTGGACGACACGAGCACCGCCCGACCGGCGAGCACCGGTGCGGCCCGGCGGGCAGGCGCCCCGGTCTGCCCCACGACCGGATCCAGCGGGGACCCGGTCGTCTGCGCGGTCAGTGGTCGGCGCTGTTCCAGTCCCGGCCCTCGCCGACCGACACCTCCAACGGCACGGAGAGCGGATAGGCCGCACCCATCTCGCGGCGTACCAGTTCCTCCACCGCCGTCCGCTCCCCCGGCGCCACCTCGAAGACCAGCTCGTCGTGCACCTGCAACAGCATCCGGGACCCCAGGCCGGCCTCCCGCAACGCGGTGTCGACGTGCAGCATGGCGACCTTGATGATGTCCGCCGCCGAACCCTGGATCGGCGCGTTGAGGGCCATCCGCTCGGCCATCTCCCGCCGCTGCCGGTTGTCGCTGACCAGGTCCGGCAGGTAGCGACGGCGTCCCAGGATGGTGGAGGTGTAGCCGTCCTGGCGGGCCCGCGCCACCACCTCCTGCAGATAGTCGCGGACACCGCCGAACCCGGCGAAGTAGTCCTCCATCAGTCCCCGGGCCTCCTCGGCGGTGATGCCGAGCTGCTGGGACAGGCCGAACGCGCTCAACCCGTACGCCAGGCCGTAGTTCATCGCCTTGATCTTGCGCCGCTGGTCCGGCGTGACCTCGGTGACCGGCACCCCGAAGACCGACGAGGCGGTGGCGGCGTGGAAGTCGGCACCGGAGTTGAACGCCTCGATCAACGCGTCGTCCGTCGACAGGTGCGCCATGATCCGCATCTCGATCTGGCTGTAGTCGGCGGTGAGCAGGCATTCGTACCCCTCGCCCACCACGAACGCGCGACGGATCCGGCGCCCCTCCTCGGTGCGGATCGGGATGTTCTGCAGGTTCGGCTCGGTGGAGGAGAGCCGGCCGGTGGCGGCCACCGTCTGGTTGAACGTGGTGTGGATCCGCCCGTCGTCGGAGACCGACTTGAGCAGGCCGTCCACGGTCGACTTGAGCTTGGCCACGTCCCGGTGCCGCAGCAAATGGTGCAGCAACGGGTGCTCGGTCTGCGCGTAGAGCCACTGCAGGGCGTCGGCGTCCGTGGTGTACCCGGTCTTGATCTTCTTGGTCTTGGGCAGGTTCAGTTCACCGAAGAGGATCTCCTGAAGCTGCTTGGGCGAACCCAGGTTGAACTCCCGGTCGACCACCGCGTACGCGCCCTGGGCGGCGGCCTTCACCTCGGCGGCGAAGTGCGCCTCCAACTCCGAGAGGTAGCCGGTGTCGGCGGCGATCCCGGTGCGCTCCATGGCGGCCAGCACCCGCATCAGCGGCAGTTCCACCCCGGCCATCAGCCGCGCCGACTGCTCGCCGTCGCGGGACAGCTCGGCGTCGATCGCCTCGGCCAGGTCGAGCGTCGCCCGGGCGTGCACCATCAGGTTCTGCTCGGCCTCGCTGTCACCGCCCAACCCGTCCAGCGTGAGCTGGCCGTCGTCCGGGGCGTCGACCCGCAGCTCCCGGTGCAGGTAACGCAGTGCCAAGTCGGTCAGGTCGTAGGAGCGTTGGTCCGGACGGGCCAGGTAGGCCGCGATCTGGGTGTCGCGGGCGATGCCGGCCAGGGACCAGCCGTGCGCGCCGAAGGCCAGCACGGCCGGCTTGCTGTCGTGCAGCACCTTGGGCCGGTTCTCGTCGGCCAGCCAACCCGCCAGGGCCGTCTCGTCGTCCTGCCCCAGCGTGCTCGGGTCGAACCAGGCCGCCGCGCCGTCGCCGGTGGCCAGCGCCATGCCGGTGACCACGGCGGTGTGCCGGCGGTTGGGGCCGGTGTCCAGCTTCGCCGCAACGCCGACGGGCGTGCCGGGCGTCGCGTGCGTCTCCAGCCACCCGGCCAGCGCTCCGGGCGCGGCCAGCACCTCGCCGGTCAGGTCGAAGCCCGCCTCGGCCTCCGGCTCCACGGCGTCGAGGTACTGGTAGAGGCGGTCCCGCAGGATGCGGAACTGGAGGGTGTCGAAGACCTGGTGCACCGCCTCGCGGTCCCACCCCGACCAGCGGGCGTCCTCCGGCCGCACCGGCAGGTCGAGGTCGGTGACCAGACAGTTGATCTCGTAGTTGCGGATCACGTCGGCCAGCCGCTCGCGCAGACTGTCACCGGCCTTGCCCTTGATCTCGTCGGCGCGGGCGATCACACCCTCCACCCCGCCGTACGTGTTGATCCACTTCGCGGCGGTCTTCGGGCCGACACCCGGGACACCGGGCAGGTTGTCGCTGGTCTCGCCGACCAGCGCGGCCAGGTCACGGTAACGCTGCGGGCCGACACCGTACTTGGCCTCGATCGCGGCCGGGTCCATCCGCGCCAGGTCGGAGACGCCCTTGCGTGGATAGAGCACGGTGACCTGGTCGCCGACGAGCTGGAAGGCGTCCCGGTCACCGGTGCTGATCAGCACCGGCATGCCCTGGTCGCGGGCCTGACAGGCGAGCGTGGCGATGACGTCGTCCGCCTCGTAGCCCTCCTTCTCCACCACTGGCACCCGCAACGCCGCCAGGACCTCCTTGACCAGGCTGACCTGGCCCTTGAAGTCGCTCGGCGTCTCGCTGCGGCCGGCCTTGTACTCCGCGTACCTCTCGGTGCGGAAGGAGCGGCGGGACACGTCGAAGGCGACCACGATGTGCGTCGGCCGCTCGTCGCGCAGCACGTTGATCAGCATGGAGGTGAAGCCGTAGACGGCGTTGGTCGGCTGCCCGGTCGTGGTGGAGAAGTTCTCCACCGGCAGGGCGAAGAACGCCCGGTATGCCAGGGAGTGTCCGTCGACGAGGAGCAGGCGCGGCGTCGTAGCTGTCACGGCAGCGACTCTAGCCCGTGCCCCCGACACCCCCGGCGCGGCGGCACCGGCGGCCGACCGGAACGTCGACGGC
>NZ_SISL01000004.1:0-61170 GCF_004307965.1 Verrucosispora sp. SN26_14.1
GGGCCGCCGCCCTGGCCGGGCCCACCGGCAGCCCGCCGTTGCTCGGCGAGCCGCACGACGCCGTGCGCGACTTCTTCTACGAGCACTACAACCACTTCGACCCGTTGGACACCGCTGCCGAGCATCTCGCCGGCCGACTGCGTCTGACGCCAGGCCGGGCGACCGAGGCGATGGGTCGACACCTACGCGACCAACACGGCGTCCGGGTGGTCATCACGGCTCCCACCGCCGAGTCACGCCGGTACGACCCGGACAGCCGCGTACTCCACCTGGCCGCCAACCACACCGACGGCCAACGCGCCTTCCAGATGGCCACACAGTTGGCGTTCCTCGAACACGGAGAGCAGATCCGTGAGCTGGCCGCCGGCCTCACCTCACCGCCGGCGACCGCGCTGGCCCGCATCGGCCTGGGCAACTACTACGCGGGCGCGTTGCTGATGCCCTACACCGACTTCCACCGCCAGGCCGAACAGGTGCGCTACGACGTCGAACTGCTCGCCGGGCATTACGGTGTCAGCTTCGAGACCGCCTGCCACCGGCTCAGCACCCTGCAGCGACCGACACTACGAGGCGTGCCTTTCGCCTTCCTGCGCGTCGACCGGGCGGGAAACATCTCGAAACGACAGTCCGCGACTGACTTCCACTTCTCCCGTTTCGGCGGCACCTGCCCACTGTGGATCATCTATGAGGCGTTCGCCGCCCCCGGACGGATCCTCACTCAGGTCGCCGAGATGCCCGACGGCAAACGCTACTTCTGGATCGCCCGCACCGTCACCCACGGCGGACGCGGACACCACAGCCCGCGCAGCACCTTCGCCGTCGCCCTCGGCTGCGAACTGCGCCACGCCCACCGGCTCGTCTACAGCGACGGCATCACCCTCGACGATCCCCGCACCGCCACCCCCATCGGCCTCGGCTGCCGTATCTGCGAACGCCGCGACTGCGCCCAACGCGCACGTCCACCCGCCGCCGGCGGACTCCTGATCGACGAGAACCGGCACACCGTCATCCCCTACGCGGTGGACCGCCGATAGCCGAGCCGCCACTCCGTCCGTGGTGACGCCCGCTACGCGGCGTCCTCCGGCCACAACTCGGCGACCAGGCGGTACGCGTCGCAGGCGATGGCCGTGTCGAGGTCGGGAACCGGCCCGGCCACACCGAGCAGGTTGAGCGCCAGCTCGGTGTAGCGCGCGGCCATCTGTTCCACCGACAGCGGCCCGTCCGGCCGATACCATCGCGCGACGCCACTGCACATCTCCAGCAGCGCCCGACGCGCCACGTCCGGCGCCCGGAGGTGGAAGACGCCGTCGGCCACACCATCGATGATCGCGGCCTGCCACAGTCGCTCGTAGCGGTCCCGCAACCCGATGATTTCGACACGCAGCGGTGGGGACAGGGCGCGGAGCTCGTCATCGACGACCCGCGTGTGCAGTGGCCGGGCCGCGTGAGCCAGCACGTGGACATGGACCAGCCGGGTCACCCGGTCGACTGCGGCGCCCTGCACGCCGACCCGGGTGGCCGCCTGCAGCAGCAGGTCCATGCTGCTGCGCATGATCTCGGCGAGCAGTTCTTCCTTCGTACCCATGTAGTGATAGAGCGTCGCGGTCGACAGGCCGGCGCGTTGCGCGAGGTCGCGGATCCCGGTGCCGTGGAAACCGCGCTCGGCGAACAGCTCCAGCGCGGCGGCCCGCACCCTGTGCCGCGCCTCCATACGCCTCCCCCACTCGACGTGGGCCGACCTTATCGCACCCACTCCCGATCGACCGATCGATCGGGAGTGGCTAGAGTGGCGGCGTGGTAGTGGACTACGAGTACAGAGCTCCGATCGCCCGGATCTGGCTGAACCGACCCGGCCGACTGAACGCGGTCGTACCCGCACTGGTCGACGGGCTCCTTGCCGCGCTGCACCGTGCGGAGGTGGATGGCGCGCGCACGGTGCTGCTCGCCGGTCGGGGCCGAGCCTTCTGCTCGGGGCACGACCTGAAGGAGCCGCCCGCCGGCGATGACCTGCCACAGGTCCGGGCGCGTATCGACCGCATCCAGGAGGTGACCCGTCGGATCAGGGGTTATCCCGGTGCTGTCCTCGCCGCCGTCCACGGCTATGCGCTCGGTGCCGGTTGCGAGTTCGCCCTCGCCTGCGATGTGGTGGTCGCCAGCGAGGACGCCGAGTTCGGGTTCCCGGAGGTCGGTGTGGGACTCAGCGTGACCGGCGGTGTGTCCCGGCTGCTGCCGCATCTCGTCGGGCTGGCCAAGGCTCGCGAACTCCTGCTGTTCGGTGAACGGGTCAGCGCCGCCGAGGCACTGCGCATCGGGCTGGTCGGCAAGCTGGCGCCGGCCGGCGGACACGAGCAGGTGGCAGGTGAACTCGCCGCCGTCCTGGCAGGCCGGCCCCCGGTGGCGCTGCAACTGGCCCGGCGCGCGCTCGACCTCGGCCTCGACGGGACTCTGGCGCAGGCGCTGACTATCGAGGTCGACCATGCGCTGCTGACCACGCGAAGCGGCGAGCACGCCGGTCCCCGCACGGAGTTCTCGGATGGTCACTGAACCACCGGCTGACCTGGTCGCCCTGATCAGCCGTGCCGCCCAGCGGTGGCCCGACCGGGTCGCCTGGAGATTCGACCCGTCCCCGGTCGCCGTCACGTTCGCCGAGGTGGACCGGCTCACCGCCGGATACGCCCAGGCGCTGCGGAGCCGCGGTGTCCGCGCCGAGGACCGGGTCGCGGTGATGTTGCCCAACGGGCCGGAGTTCGCGCTGGTCTGGCTGGCGCTGGCCCGTCTCGGCGCGGCAACCATTCCTCTCAACATCAGGTACCGCAGCGCTGACGCCGCGCACGTGCTGGTCGACTCAGGGGCGGGCACCGTCATCACCACCGGTCCGCACCGCCGGCTGTTCGACGCACTACCCACGCCACTGTCGATCCATCTGGTCGAGGAGCTGACACCGGAAGGCGGCTTCGCGCAGCAGCCGATCGATCCCGCCGCCACGGTCAACGTGCAGTACACCTCCGGCACCACCGGCCCGCCCAAGGGCTGCCTGCTGTCACACCGGTACTGGCTGACCCTCGCCACCAGCCTGGTCGAGGAGTTTCCCCACATCACCGACAAGGACGTGATGCTCACGGCGCAGCCGTTCAGCTATGTCGACCCCCAGTGGAACGTGGTGACCGCGCTGATGGCCGGCGCCGAGCTGGTGGTCCTCGACGGCTTTCATCCGCGCAGCTTCTGGTCGGACGTCCGCCGCTACCGGGCGACCTACTTCTACTGTCTGGGGGCGATGCCCGCGCTGCTGCTGGCCATGCCTGCGGACCCTCGCGACCACGATCACCGGGTCCGCGTGGTGCAGTGCTCGGCCATCCCCGCCCACCGGCACGCGGAGTTGGAGCAGCGCTGGGGCGTGCAGTGGTACGAGGCGTTCGGCATGACCGAGACCGGCGCCGACATCCGCGTGGGTCCGCAGGAGCATGACGAACTGCGCGGTACGGGCTGCCTTGGGCGGCCGGCAGCACACCGGGAGGTGCTGATCTCCGCCGACGGGGAGTTGCTGCTGCGCGGCCCCGGCATGTTCGACGGCTACCTCGGTCACCCGCCGCCCTGGCGCGACGGCTGGCTGCCCACCGGTGACCTGGCCCGCCTCGACGCGCAGGGCCGCGTGTACCACGTCGGCCGGATCAAGGACATGATCCGCCGTAGTGGTGAGAACATCGCCGCCGCCGAGCTGGAGCACGTGCTGATGGCACATCCTCAGGTGCGCCTCGCCGCGGTGGTGGGTGTGCCCGACGACCTGCGCGGCGAGGAGGTCAGGGCCTACGTCGTGGGCGCCGCGACAGTCGACGAACTCCGCGAGTGGTGCGCGCAGCGGTTGGCGGCGTTCAAGGTGCCGCGCTACTGGACCTTCTGTGACGACCTACCCCGCACCCCCTCCGAACGGGTCGCGAAAGACCAGCTCGACCGCAGCGCCCCATGACCGTCACCGTGACCGGCCCCACCAGGGTTGGCTGCCCCGGCCGGTGCGGCAACGACCCGCACTGGTGCCGAACTCTCCTGGAAGCCATGCGATGAGCACCGCGGATCTCCTACTGACCAACGCCCGCGTCATCACGGTCGACGGCGCCGACGCCCATGCGGTGGCGATCAGTGGTGACCGGATCATCGCCCTCGACGCGATTCCCGCCCGGCAGGTGATCGACCTGGACGGGGCGACCGTGGTGCCCGGCTTCCACGACGCGCACCACCACATGGCCTGGTACGGACTCACTCTCGACGAGATCGACCTGCGGGTATCCAGCCAGCAGGCACTGCTGGCCGCCGTCGCCGCACGAGCCGCGCAGGCGCCCGTCGGCAGTTGGCTGATCGGCAGCGGGTATGACGAGAACATCCTCGGTCGGCACCCGCACCGCGACGACCTGGACGCCGTCGCCGCCGGCCACCACGTGCTCCTCAAGCACGTGTCCGGACACATGTGCGTGGTCAACTCCCGCGTACTGCACCACCTCGGCCTGCACCAACGAGCACGAGACGTCCCCGGCGGAAGCGTCGTCACCGACCGCGACGGCCGACCCACCGGCCTTCTTCAGGAGCAGGCGCAGCATCTGGCCCACGACCTGGTCCTGCCCTACCCGGTCGAGGCGTTGACCGCCGCCATCGACCGGGCCGGCCGACAGTACCTGCGCGAGGGCATCACCAGCGTGGTCGAGGCCGGCATCGGCGGCGGCTGGATCGGCAAGAGCCCCATCGAGGCGGCCGCGTACCAGAACGCCCGAGAGCAGGACCGGCTCCACGTACGGACCGAACTCATGGTCACCGCCGACGCGCTTCACCCGCTCAGCGGCCACCCGCAGGACGACATCAGTTTCGGCCTGGACCTCGGCATCCGCACCGGCTTCGGCGACGACTTCCTCCGCCTGGGCCCGATGAAGATCTTCCTCGACGGCTCCTTGATCGGACGCACCGCAGCTCTGACCCGACCCTACGCCGACCGGCCCGACCAGACCGGTTACCTGCAGCAGGATCCCGCTCGCCTGCGCGCGACGATCCTGGCCGCACACGCCAGCGGGTGGCAGATCGCCGCCCATGCCATCGGCGACGCGGCCATCGACCTCGCTCTGGACGCCTACGCCGAGGCGCAACGCCGGCATCCCCGCCCGGACGCACGTCACCGGATCGAACACTTCGGCGTGGCCCGACCAGACCAGGTCCACCGCGCTGCCGCGCTCGGGGTGGTGCCGGTGCCGCAGGCACGGTTCGTGGCCGAGATCGGTGACGGGATGCGCACCGCACTCGGCGCCGACCGGGTGTCCTGGGCCTACCGGCTGCGGTCCCTGCTCGACGCAGGAATGGTCCTGCCCGGCAGCTCCGACCGTCCGGTGGTCGCCGGCGCACCGCTGCTCGGCATCCAGTCGATGGTCACCCGCCATACCGCATCGGGGGCACCGTTCGCACCCGAGGAGGAGATCACGGTCCGGCAGGCGCTGCGCGCCTACACCCTCGGCTCCGCGTACGCGTCCCGTCAGGAGCACCGCACCGGTTCGCTGACCGTCGGCAAACTCGCTGACCTGACCGTCCTCGGCGACGACCTCACGGCCGTCGCGGCCGACCGGATCGCGGACATCCCGGTGCTGCGCACGATGATCGGTGGCACGTTCCGATGGACCTGATCCCGGCCGACACCCAAGACAGTGCCATGCTCGGCGACGTCGAAGCCCTGTACGTCAGCAGCTTCCCGGACGGGCTGCGGGCACCGTTCAGCGACCTGTTCCAGGATGACGTGATCGTGGCGGTCATCAACGACGCCGTGGCCGGGCTCGCCGTCTCCCGCGACCTCGCCGACACGCCGTGGGTGTTCCTGCGCTACTTCGCCGTCGCGGCGCGCGGTCGTGGACTCGGCACACACCTGTGGCGTCGGCTGTGCCACCGCTGGGCGGCACAGCACCGCAGCCAAGTCCTGCTGGACGTCGAAGATCCCGACGAGGCAGGCATCGACCGTGACGAGCAGACACTGCGACGGCGGCGCATCACCTTCTACCAACGGCTGGGCGTTCGGGTACTGCCGATTCGGGACTACGCGCCACCACACCAGGCGGCCACACACCGGCTGCGGCTGCTTGCCGCCGACACCCACGCGGCGTCGACGGCTACCCTGCCCGCAACGCACCTCCGGGACGCCGTCCTGGCCGTGTACCGACACCGGTACGGTCTGCCGGCCGACCATCCAGCGGTGCGTCGCACGATGCGCTCCAGCGGTCTACTCGACCCTGGACGTCCGCAGGTCTAGCACGACGCAGCCGAGCGCTTCGTCCACGACAGCAATGGCGTGCCCGTGCCCGCCGGTCCGCGGTCTCTGACGCGATATCCTTGCCTCGCAGCCGGTCCGCTGCGGCATCCAGTCGTAGTGGCGCAAGAGGGAACCCGGTGTGAGTCCGGGACTGCCCCGCAGCGGTGAGTGGGAACGACCGCCGTCGAAAACACTGGACCCATCCGGGTCCGGGAAGTGACGGTCACTAGGAAGCCCGGAATCCCCGGCCACGCCCACGAGTCCGAAGACCTGCCCGCTGCCCACATGCACAGGCATGTGGCGGACTCGGTGACCTTCGAGGGCGGGTCGACCATCAGCGCAGCACGTAACCCGTGCTGCGCTCGATCGCACCCTCCGTGCCGAGTCTTCACGGCCGGAAGGAGACCGAGGTGCGCGCGCCACCGATCCGAGAGCAACACATGGCGGCCGGCATCGGCGGGCCCCACCGTCTGCTGATCACGCTCAAGAGCAGGCCCCGCAGGGGCCGCACCCGCGCACGCTGCGGAGATCGCCTCGACGTCAGCCTGTGCGCTGCCCCCGTTCTGGTGGGGACACCCACCCGGACCGGCGGCCCCGGCACCCGAGACATCGTCAACCGGGCACCGCAAACCTTCCCTTCGAAGATCCGGACCGCCCACACGCCGGGCACCCCTGTCCCGCACGACGAGCGGAGCACCCCATGAGCAAGCCCCTGCGGCCCCGGCGCGCGACGGTCAACGGCGAAGACCTCGTCATCCTGCCGGTCGCCGACTACGAACGTCTCGCCACCGCGCGACGGCAACTCGGGGCGCGCGAGGCCCGATTCCGTGGCCTGACCGACCAGATGCGAGTCCTGACCGACCTGCTCACCGAGATCCAGCAGGTCCTCCTCGACACACCCGCCTGCTGCGACACACGGCGCGATGTCGACAGCCGAATCGGCGACCTGCTGCGCGCCCAGCGACTCCCTCGACCAGCGTCCGCACCCGAAACGAAACCATGAGCCACCGCCCACTCCATGCCTCCCGGCGACCGCGACACTCACGGCACCGCCACCCGCGCAGACCTGGTCGCTGACCATGCGGCGAGGACACCGATGAACGAGGACCGGTCACCGCACCGCAAACCGTCCGCCGAACCGCCGGACCTCCCGGTACCGGACGCCCCGCATAGTAGGACCGAATCGCCACTGCCCGCCGGGGCACTCGCCCGCCGGCTCGGCGTGGCCCCCACGACACTGCGGTCCTGGCACCAGCGGTACGGGCTGGGCCCCAGCGGTCACCATCCCGGCCAACACCGCCGGTATATGCCACAGGACGTGGCCGTGCTCACGGTGATGGCCCAGCTGACCGCGCGTGGCCTGTCCGCGGCGGAAGCCGCCCTGCAGGCTCGCCGACAGGCGACGCTACAGCCCGTCGAGAATCCTGCCGGCGACCACCACACCCAGGCCGCCGCCCGTGGAATCGCCCGCGCCGCTCGCCGCCTGGATGTGCTGGCCCTGCGGGAGACGCTGACCGCGGCGGTCGCCGCACAGGGCGTGGTGCACACCTGGCACACCCTGGCCGGCCCCGCCTTCATCCTGATCAGCCGAGCCCGATACAGCGAGGCACGTCGAGCGCTCACCCGGCGTGTGCTGGCCCGCTGTCTGAGCGAGGTCTTCGCCACCGTGCCTCGACCGCGCGCCGGGTCGCCGGTGCGGGTCCTCCTGGTCGCCATCGACGAACGCCGCGACGGCGTGGCACTGGACGCCGTGGCCGCCGCGCTCGCCGAGGACAGGATCGCCTCGGTGCACCTGGGTGCCGGGCTGCGACCCGCCGCGCTCGCCGACGTGGTCGGCCGGAGCCGACCCACCGTCGTCGTGGTGTGGAGTCACGACCGCCATTGCCGCGGGCCGGAGGTCCTCCGGACGCTCGCCGACGTGTCGGGCTGGCGGCCCACGGTCGTGATCGCCGGCAAGGGGTGGTCACCCCCGAGTACACCGGCCGTGGGGGTGGTGGGTCCGTGCCGCGACCTCGCCGACACGGTCGCCACCGTCGCAGGCCTGATCTGAAGCGGCGCGCGGGCCGGAAATCCGGGAGGAGTCGACGGCCCGGGTGGCACGCACACGAGGTGGTGCCACCCGGACCGTTGCCGCTCAGGCGAGTTCGACACCGGGATAGAGCGGGAATGCCGCGAGCAACTCCGTGGCCTGCTTGCTGACCCGGCCGGCCAGGGCCGGGTCGATCTGGTACTTCGCCTTGGAGCCCTCGGCCGGCGTGGTGCTGGTGAGCACGGTGTGGATCAGGTCGGCGATCTGGTCCATCTCACCGACGCCGAGGCCGCGACTGGTCAGGGCCGGGGTGCCGACACGGATGCCCGAGGTGTACCAGGCGCCGTTGGGGTCCCGGGGAATGGCGTTGCGGTTGGTCACCACGCCACTGTCCAGAAGGGCCTGCTCGGCCTGGCGGCCGGTCAGGCCGAACGGGTGCACGTCGATCAGCACGAGATGGTTGTCGGTACCGTCGCTGACCAGGCGTACGCCGCGCCGCATCAGCCCGTCGGCGAGGGCCTGACTGTTGTCGACGACCTGCTGGGCGTACGCGGCGAACGCGGGTTGACGGGCTTCGGCGAACGCGACCGCCTTCGCCGCGATGACATGGTTGAGTGGGCCGCCGAGCACCATCGGGCAGCCGCGGTCGACCTGGTCGGCGAGCTCGGGCTGGGCCAGGACCGCCCCGCCGCGCGGGCCACGCAGGCTCTTGTGGGTCGTGGTGGTGACGATGTGTGCGTGCGCGACCGGGTTGAAGTCGCCGGTGAAGACCTTGCCGGCGACCAGCCCGGCGAAGTGGGCCATGTCGACCATGAAGGTCGCCCCGACCTCGTCGGCGATCTCCCGTAGCACCGCGAAGTTGACCTTACGCGGGTACGCCGAGTAGCCACCGACGATGACCAACGGTTTGAACTCGCGGGCCGTCTCCCGCAGCGCCGTGTAGTCGATGCGCCCGGTGGCCGGGTCCACGCCGTAGCTGCGCTGGTCGAACATCTTGCCGGAAATGTTGGGCCGGAAGCCGTGGGTGAGGTGGCCGCCGGCGTCCAGGGACATGCCGAGCATCCGCTGGTTGCCGAACGCGCTCCGCAGTTGCGCCCACTCGGTGTCGGTGAGGTCGTTGACCTGCCGCCGCCCGAACCGGCGCAGATGCGGGACCTCGACCCGGTCGGCCAGGATCGCCCAGTACGCCACCAGGTTGGCGTCGATGCCGGAGTGCGGCTGGACGTAGGCGTAGGGGCTGCCGAAGAGCGCTGTCGCGTGCTCCACCGCGACCGCCTCGACGGTGTCGACATTCTGGCAGCCGGCGTAGAAGCGGCGGCCGATCGTGCCCTCCGCGTACTTGTCGGACAACCAGTTACCCATCGCCAGCAGCACCGCCGGTGAGGCGTAGTTCTCGCTGGCGATCAACTTCAGCGACTCCCGCTGATCGTGCAGCTCCTTGGCGATCGCATCGGCGATACGCGGCTCCACCGCGCGGACCATCTCGATCGCGGCACGGAAAGCAGTCGATTCGACGTTCAATATCCACTCCCGGGTCGAGCCGGGCGATCCGCGACGGGACCGCCCGGCGTAGCGAAGTCAGTTGCCGCGGACCTCAGCGGCGGCCGCGACCAGATGCCGCAGGGACGCCTCGACCTCGGGGTAGGCGCGGGTCTTCAACCCGCAGTCCGGGTTCACCCACAACCGCCGCGCCGGCACGGCCGCGACGGCCCGACGCAGCGCCTCGACCACCTCGTCACGCGACGGCACACGGGGCGAGTGGATGTCCCACACCCCGGGTCCGACACCCCGGCCGTAGCCGATCGCGGCCAGATCGTCGAGGACCTCCATCTTCGACCGGGACGCCTCGATGCTGGTGACGTCGGCGTCGAGGGCGTCGATGGCGGTGATCACCTCACCGAACTCCGAGTAGCACAGATGGGTGTGGATCTGGGTGTCGTCGGCGACACCACTGGTGGCCAACCGGAACGCGCCGACAGCCCAGTCCAGGTACGCCTTCTGGTCGCTCTTGCGCAACGGCAGGGTCTCCCGCAACGCCGGCTCGTCGACCTGGATGACGCGGATCCCGGCGGACTCCAGGTCACGGCACTCGTCGCGCAGCGCGAGCGCGACCTGGTCGGCGGTGTCCGCCAGCGGCTGGTCGCTGCGGACGAACGACCAGGCCAGAATGGTGACCGGACCGGTGAGCATCCCCTTGACCGGCTTGCTGGTCAGGGACTGCGCGTAGGTGGACCACTCCACCGTCATCGGCGCCCGACGCGCCACGTCGCCGTAGATGATCGGCGGGCGGACGCAGCGGGAGCCGTACGACTGGACCCAGCCGTGCTCGGTGGCCGCGAAACCGTCGAGTTGCTCGCCGAAGTACTGCACCATGTCGTTGCGTTCCGGTTCACCGTGCACGAGCACGTCCAGGCCCCACTGTTCCTGTAGGCGGATGACATGCTCCACCTCGGCGCGCATGCGCGACGCGTAGCCAGCGTCGTCGAGCCTGCCGGCCCGGTGCGCGGCACGGGCCTTGCGTAGCTCACCGGTCTGCGGGAACGACCCGATGGTGGTGGTCGGCAACTCCGGCAGCCCGAGCCGTTCCTGCTGGCGGGCGGCCCGCGTGGCGTAGTCGCCGCGCTGCCGGTCGGTGGGCCGCAGAGCGGTCAGGCGGCCACGGACATCGTCGTGACGCCACTGCGCCGGGCTGGGCGACACCGGGGCGGGCAGCGACGTGGTGCCGTCGCGCAGCGCACGGCCGAGCACGACGACCTCGTCGACCTTCTGCCGGGCGAACGCGAGCCGCTCGGCCAGCCGGGAGTCGAGGCGGGTCTCGGCGGACAGGTCGACCGGGACGTGCAGCAGCGAGCAGGAGGTGGACACCGCCACGTGATCGGCGAGGCCGGCGACCGTCGCGCCGGCCGTGACGGCGGCCCGCAGGTCGGTACGCCAGATGTTGCGGCCGTCGACCAGGCCGGCGACGATCGTCTTGCCACCCAGCGGGCCGGCGGCGGCGAGCCGATGCAGGTTACCCGGCCCGGCCACCAGGTCCAGACCGATGGCTTCGACCGGAGTGCCCAGCAGCGCCGGCAGCGCGTCGCCGAGTTCACCGAAGTAGGTCGCGACGAAGATCCGCGGCCGAGCAGCCAGTTCGCCGAGTCGGGTGTAGGCGCGGCGCAGTGCGTCGATCTCGCTCGGGGTGCGGTCGGCGACGTACGCGGGCTCGTCCAGCTGCACCCAGGCCACGCCCGCCTCAGCCAGCGCGGTGAGGATCCGCGCGTACGTCTCGACCAGGTCGTCGAGGCGGGCGAACGGATCGTCGCCCTTGGCCAGCAGCAGGAACGTGGCCGGACCGACGAGCACCGGCCGGGTGGTGATGCCCAGCTCAGCGGCCTCGGCGTACTCCCTGAGCGCCTTGGCCGGATCGGCCGTGAACACGGTGTCGGAGTCGATCTCCGGCACCAGGTAGTGGTAGTTGGTGTCGAACCACTTCGTCAACTCCAGTGCCGGCTCGGCGTCCACGCCGCGGGCCATGGCGAAGTAGGTGTTGAGCGTGGAGAGGCCGAGCCGGGTGAACCGGGTCGGGATCGCGCCGACGGCGAAGGCCGTGTCGAGAACGTGGTCGTAGTAGGAGAAGACGTTCGACGGGATCGCGTCGAGACGGGCGTCGCGCAGCGTGCGCCAGACCTCGGCGCGCAGCCCAACGGCGGTGCTCTCCAAGCCGTCGGCGTCGATGCTGCCGTTCCAGTACGCCTCGACAGCCTTCTTCAGCTCACGATTGGCGCCGATGCGTGGGTAGCCGAGCACGGTGCTCTGACCGAATGCGGTACTCACCAAGGGGGTCCTTCCCTCGAAGTGCCCGGCGGACACGGGAGGGAAAACGGGTACACCTCGGGTACCGGCTTTCCGCCCAGGCCCTCCCGAGAGGCCGCCGGCGGCGCACACCGGCGGTGTACGCAGCGCTGGCAGGTCTTCGGACTCGCGGGCATGACACAAGGTCGCCTACTGGCCGTCGCTTCCCAGACCTCACGGCCCAGTGCTCAAATGACGGCGGTCGTTCCCACTCACCGCTGCGGGGCAGTCCCGGTCTCCCACCGGGTTCCCTCTTACGACGTCCCGCCCGTACGGACGGGACGAACCAGCACCACCGGCCATCGTACGGGCCCGAGGGCACCATCCGGGCCAGGGTGTCCGACGTACGGGACAGCCATTTTCATTCTGCGTAGGGGTTGGCTTCGATGTAGTGCAGCGCGAGGATGGCCTGCACCCGCCAGCCCGCCGGGAGGATCTGTTGCAACGACGGTCGGAATCGGATGGATCACTCAGCGGTGGGTGTCCGCTCTCCAGCACATCGGTAGTACCTGCCGCCCACCAGGCTTGCCACGACGTACCTCTGATCCGGTCGGGCAGGCGTTGCGCGTGTTCACATAATCGGTGGGGATATCCGCCGAGGTCGTCGGCAACCTGCACGGTGATCGCGGGAGTGCCCGCGGTGCCGCTCAACATGCCCACCCCGGTGGGCTCGGCTCCGCGCTTCCAAGCGCGCCTGGATTCGTCAGGTCGAGGCTGAGCAGGTCCTGCTCGTCACCGAACAGACCGGCCCACGAATCCGACCGAGGGAGCCGCTGTCGCCGCCGTGAGGCGGCTGGCCGGGTCCGTCACGCTGGCGGACGGGCGTCACGTCATCGACCGATATCGCGGCGAAGGGATGCTTGGGCTGGTCGATGTGCTCATGGCTTGCGACGTCGGCCACCTCTCGGCGATGGCGGTCGGGGGTTTACCGATGGCGGCATCGCCATCTGGAGGTCCTGCCGGATGATGTCCAGTGCCTGGGTGACGTGGATCTGGACGGTTCGCCAGGCGTGACTGAAGTCAGTCATGGGGTAGGTCAGGCCGAGTAGCGGCAGTGATCGGGCAGCGCCGAAGAGTCCGGCTCACGCCTGGTGCAACTCCAAGAGAACTGGTTCCGAGGCGTGCGGCGAGTGCTGGGACCGCTGCGCAGGCTCATTCGAAGAGTTCGCGGATGACTCCCATTGCCCGTGGTGAAATCACCTCGTCTGGGTAGAAGTCACTGCACAGGCGTACGGCGTCGTCCACCGACTCGACGCCGGCCAGCGCCGCCAAGGTACGGAGATCGTCCACGTCGCGGGCCCGCGCCGCGAGTGCTTTCATCGCGAAGATGTGCTCCGGCGAAGCCGCCATGACGCGCAGCCCGGGATGGTCGAAGACCCGCCGTCGGCCCGGATCGGTCTTGCCGGAGACGTAGACACTGGCTTGCTCATTGAGCCACCAGGGCGGCAGTCCCAGGTCGTCGGCCACCGCACGGGCCTCGTCGAGAACCACGCCGTGTGGGACGAACATCGCATCGACATCTCGGGTCACCCGCTTCGCGTCATAGGCCAGCGCCATCGCGGCACCACCCACCACGAAGATGTCAGCCACGACGCCACGGCGGACGAGCCGCTCGCCCAGGCGGGTGAACGCACGCTCAAGTTCCGCGCGCCCCATCAGGACGCCGTCCGACCCGCTCACGCCGCCGCCAAATCATGCACCGACACATACACACCATGTTTCCGAAACGCCGCCGGAGCCCAAGCCAGAGCATCAGCGCGGTGGATGGCCAGCTCGGCCGGGAACCAGGCCCGACGCAGCACCCGAGTCTCGACCCACGCCGGCGGAGCAAGATCCGCCTGCGCGAGCAGATGCTCCGCGAGCGCTGCCAACAGCGCATCCCACCGCACGTCCCCGGTGGGCCCGGGCTCATCCTGCAACAGACCTACCTTGGCGTCGGCTGGCTCCCACCGATACTCCTCCAGGAACTCCCACACCAGCTTCCAACGGATCCGATCGCTGTCCGCAGCCGCCAGATGGGTCGCCAACACCACCAGGCTCATCGGTTCGTAGCCGGTACCCACCGCGCACCTCACCTCCGAACCTCAAGGCATAACCGGATGCAGCCTATCGCTCCCCCGCTGGCGAGCCCCGCAACACCCTACCGCTGACCGCCCCGACCAGTCCTTGTCGGCTGCCGGTGAGGCATCACGGGTGGCTTGATCCTCGCTGATATGAGAGACGCCACCACCCCGATCGCCGGCCGAGCCGACCGCCCCGGCCAGACCGGCCCGTCCGGTAGTTCGCTGCCGGCCCTGATCGACCTGACCGGCAACCCCGACCGGGTCCTGACCATCTCGGACTTCGCCGTCGCGGCTGAACTCGGTACCCGGATCACGTATATCGACATGCGCTTCGACCTGATGAACGAGATAGCCCGGCTGGCCGGCAGTGGCGTCCTGACCGTCACGATCGCCCGCACCGTCACCCTCGACGCCATCCAGGAGGCCGCCGAACTCAGCTGCTCCGGGCGGCCCGGCGGCAAACTCATCCTGCTCCCGTAATCGGAGGACGACCCGCCGACGGAGGGCACGTCGTCTTGGCTGCCGTCGGTACCCATGACGACCCTCGCCCCCGCCGAGCGTCTCGGCGTGGAGTTGGCGCAGTCGTGGCGCGACCGTCACCCGCCGGACGGGGGCGGGTGACGGTCGCGCTCGTTGAGAGAGTCAGCAGGGCAGCCGGTTGGCCACCTCCAGCAGACACGGATCGAAGGTGATGTCGACGTCTGGGGCGGTCGGTGCGCCGGGCATCGGCGTCTGCGACGCCGGCTCGTTCACCACGTACCCGTGGAAGGTCCACGCCTTGATCCGGCCGTCCGGGCTCTCCACCAGGTAGTCGGCCCGACGGTCGCCGTTCAGGTCGGCGAACCTGACCTGCGAGCCGCTCGCCCCGACCCCGGAGGCGACCAGTCCGTCGAAACGCCAGGTGAAGCGGTTGTTGCCGTACGCGTTGAGCCAGGCCCAGGCGCGTCCGGCGGCGTCGACCAGCAGGTAGTCGGCCCGGAAGTCTCCGTTGAGGTCCGTCAGGTGGATCTCGTCGCGCACCGGGTGCGGGCCCGGCGCGATCGACCCGGCGTAGTCCCAGCCCCACCCGGATGCGGTACGCCTGTTGAGCCAGGCCCTCACTCCGCCGTCGTCGCCGAGGACGAGGTAGTCGTCCTTGCGATCACCGTCCATGTCGGCGAACCGCACCTGTTCCTTGGGTGCCTGGACACCCGGGGCGATGACACCGACGTAGTTCCAACCGAAGCCGCCGTCGGGCGTGTACCTGTTGAGCCATGCCCGGGTCGCGCCGTTGTCGTCGAGGACGAGGTAGTCGTCCTTGCCGTCGCCGTCCACGTCGGCGAACCGGACCCGGTCCCGGCCCGGAGTGGTGCCGGTGGTGATCGCTCCGGCGTAGTCCCAGCCGTAACCGCCGCCCTGGCCTACCCGGTTGACCCAGGCGGCGACGCTGCCGTCCGCGCGGATCGCCACCCAGTCCGCTCGGCCGTCGCCGGTCAGGTCGACCATGCCGCTGCGGGTCGTGGGGTCCGGGTTGCGGCCGATGACGCCCTGCCAGTCCCACACGTCCGGGCGGCCGTACCTGTCGTTGAGCGCGGCGGCGGCCCGGCCGGCGGAGTCGACCAACAGGTAGTCGTCCTTGCCGTCGCCGTTGATGTCGGCGAACCTGACCTGGTCGCGGTTCACGCCGGCGGCGGTCAGGGTGCGGCCGTGGTTCTGCCACACGATGCTCGGGGGTCGGGTTCCCGGTGCCTGGACGGTCAGGGCGGGAAGCGTGTTCAACCAGACGTTGACGTGCCCCTCGTCGTGCACGACCAGGTAGTCGTCCCGGGCGTCGCCGTTGACGTCGGCGAACCGGACCCGGTCCCGGGTCGCGTTCACGCCGCTGGCCACCTGCCCCATCGAAGACCACCCGTACGCGCCGGCGGTCGAGTACGCGTTGGCGTACGCGGTGACCCGGCCCTGATCGTCGACGACCAGGTAGTCGTCCTTGCCGTCGCCGGTCATGTCGGCGAACCGCACCTGGTCGCGGGTGGCGCCGACGCCGGTGGCGATCACCCCGGCGTACGACCAGCCGAACCCGCCCGCCGGGGTGAACTGGTTGATCCACGCCGACACCCGGCCGGTGCCGTCCACCACGAGGTAGTCGTCGAGTGCGTCCCCGTCGACGTCGGCGAACCTGACGTTCTCCGGAACCGCCCCCACCCCGGTCGCGACCGTCCCGCGATACTTCCAGCCGTACCCGCCACCGAGGGTGTGCGCGTTGGTCCACGCCTTGACCCTGGCCTGATCGTCGAGCACCAGGTAGTCGTCCAGGCCGTCGCCGTCGACGTCCGCGAACTGCACCCGGTTGCGGGGTGCGCCGACGCCCGGGGCGACGATGCCCTCCCAGCGCCACCCGGTACCGGACGCGGTGCTGCCGTCTGAGATCGAGTCGGGCGCCTTGCCGACCTCACCAGCGCACGCGTCGGCTCTCCCACCGACCGGGTCGACGATGGTGCCGGCGGCGCGGGCGGCCCGGACGGCGCCGAGAAACGCGTCGGCCATCTTGCGGTAGCCGTCGGCGTTCGGGTGGACCGAGTCGGTCAGGTCGTCCCGGGTCACGGCGCTCATGTCGACCACTCGGACCCGCTTGCCGGCGGCTGCGTGCTTGGCGACGATGCCGGGGATAGCCCGGTTGTACGCCTGCACCTGGTTGTTGGTGCCCGCGTTGTACGCCGGCACGAGCTGCGCCACCAGCAGCGTGGTCTCCGGGGCCAGCGTGACGATCTTGCCGATCAGGGCGTCCAGCCGAGCCGGAGCGCCGGCCACCTCGAAGTTGCGCGACATGTCGTTGGTGCCGATGTGCAGCAGCACCACGTTCGGCCGGTAGCGCGGGATCGCACACTCCACCAGCCGGTCGATCTGGTCGATCCGCCAGCCCGGATGGCCCTCGTGGTTCTTGTCCGGCAGGGTCCCCGAACTCTGCGAGCCGACGAGGTCGAGCACCGCGTCGTCCTTCAGCCCGTCGAAGAGGCGTGCGCGATATCCCGTGCCGTCCGGGTTGTCGACACCGACGCCGTAGGTGATCGAGTCACCGAGCGGCATCACCCGCAACGCGGCCAGCCCCCGCGGGATCGCCGGGACCGGCGGGGCGGACCTGATGAACTTGTCGTACAGCGCTTTGTAGACGGAGCCGAGGTACGTCCTGCACAACGGGCAGACCCGGCCGACACCACTCGCCATCCGGTCGATGACGGCCACGACCTGTCGGAAGAACTCCCCCTTATCGTCCACCACCTGGCCGACAAGTTTCCACTCCCACAGGCCGGCAACCCCGGCGGCGACGAGCACGGCAATGACATCAGCGCCCCAGGCGTGCAGGTCGTTGATCAGGCCGGTCCTCGCGTTCTCCGCAGTACGACTGATGAAGTTGGACAGTGCCTCGCCGAAGGTGGCACAGGTGGCCACCACGACCGGGTCAGAAGCGACGTGCCCCCGGTTGACGCGGTAGTCGAGGCAGGCTGCCTCCAGGAAGACCCGCAGGACATTACCGACGATCGACATTCCGGCCGACGCCCACTCTCCTCCGTTCGCGTCCGGTGGCGTGGTGTCCTTGATCTCGATCGTGGTCGTGTCCGTGCCCTGATGGAGCTCGATCTCCACCTTCTTCGGCAGCGTGCCGTCCGGGTTCGCGTTGTACTTCTTCCTCAGGCCGCACAAGATGAGCTCATCGGCGGTCTTGTCGGCGATGCTGCCGACATCGCAGTTCAGGTCCCGCTTGACCAGCTCGTCCGGGTCGAGCGGCATGTCGTCGGCATCGAGGTCGTAGTAGCGGGCGGGGTAGGCGCTCGCGAGCGCCCGCTCGACAAAGTGTTCCTGCTCGGCCGGGTAGCGGACGTCGAATCGCCAGGTGAAGTCAGCGGCGGCACGTGCCGGAACCACGACGGCGACCGGGGCCAGCACCACGGCGAGAAGCGCACTCAACACGCTGCGGACAAATAGGGGGATTTTTGTTTTCATCGGACTTCCTGTCTGCGGAAAGGGGCGCGACTGGGCCGCGGACGCCGGTGGCGCCCGTCACGCGATTCGGGTGTGGGGCTAGTCGACCGGGGCGGCGGTGGCCGGACTGGCCAGGGCGACGATCGCGACCGCGGTGCTGTCCTGCACCAGCAGGACGCGGGTGGTGTGCTGTTCGGTGCCGGCGTCGGCCTCGGTGGCCCAGACCTTCAGCGCGGCCTGCGACGCGTCGGGCAGCGAGATCTGCTTGTCCCTGGTGTTCACGACGACGGTGCCCTTCGGGCCGTCCAGCGCCGCGCACATCGCGGTGTTGTTCGCCTCGACGTACCACGCGTCGGTGCCGCACGGCAGGCCGAGACCGCCGAACCAACCGTCGGTCTGGCCGCGCTCGGCCGGTTCGCTCAGCTCGTCACTGATCAGATAGACGTCGACAGTCGAGGCGCCTTGCGGCAGCTGGGCAGGTCCGGCCGGCCAGCCGATCCAGGCCACGAACGCGGCGACGAGCACGGCGACCGAGACCGGCACCCAGATCACGAGGGGGTTGACGCGGGTTCTGGTGGTCATGACACATTCCTCTTCCGGCGCGACGCGGGGTGGGTTTCTCCTGCTCAGAGGCCGTTTTCATCGACCTCGTCGATGGGAATGACACTACGGACGCCCCGCCGGGCAGCCATCCGACCACGGTGCTCATCCTGAGTGGTACCGCGGTACCACACGACTCAGACGAGCCCGTTCGTGTGCGCCCAGATCACCGCGTGCACCCGGTCGCGGGCCCCGAGTTTGGCCAGCACCCGGCCGACATGGGTCTTCACCGTCGACTCGGACAGGAACAACTCCCCGGCGATCTCAGGGTTGGACAGTCCACGGCCGATCGCGACCAGCACCTCGCGCTCCCGGGCGGTCAGCTCCTCCAGCAGGCCCGTGCCCGCCGGGTCGGGGGCCCGCCCGCCCTGGTAGTGGTCGAGCAGGGCGCGGGTGATCCGGGGCGAGACCACCGCCGCGCCGGCTGCGACGGTGCGGACCGCGTCGATCAGGTCGGCCGAGGGCGCGTCCTTGAGCAGGAAGCCGCTGGCCCCGGCGCGCAGGCCGGTGAACGCGTACTCGTCCAGGTCGAAGGTGGTCAGGATGAGGACCCGGGTGCCGGGACAGTTGGCGACGATGTCCCGCGTCGCCTCGATCCCGTCCATGATCGGCATCCGGACGTCCATCAGCACCACGTCGGGGCGGCGTTCCCGGGCCAGCAGGGCACCGGCCCGGCCGTCGCCGGCCTCACCGACGACACGCAGGCCGGGTGCCGCGCCGAGGACCATGGCCATGCCCTCGCGCAGCAGTTCCTGATCGTCCACGAGCAGCAGGGTTATCTCAGACATCGGCGCCTTCCGCGGGATGGGGCAGGCTTACTCGGACGGTCCACCCGACCACCTGACGGCCGGCTTCGACGGTGCCGCCGTACATGGCGACTCGTTCGCGCATCGCGTTCAGACCCTGCTCGCTGCCGACCGACGGGGCCGGCGTGGTGCCCCGGCCGTCGTCGGCGACCATGATCCGGATCGGGTCGTCGCCGTAGTCCAGGTCGACCAGGACGTCGGTGGGCCTGTCGGCGTAGCGCAGCGCGTTGGTCAGCGACTCCTGCACGACCCGGAACACCACCCGCTGCAGACCCGGTGAGGACGGATCCGGCCCGTGGCGGCGCAGGGTCACCGGCAGGCCGGCGATCCGGAACGTCTCGATCAGGCTCTCCAGGTCACCAGGAGTGTCCGGGGTGTCCTCGCGCAGCACGCCGAGCAGCCGGCGCATGTCGGTCATCGCCTCCCGTCCCAGGGCAGCGACCCGCTGCACGGCCTTGCGGGAACGCTCCGGGTCGGTGTCGGCGACCGCGGTCGCGCCGTCGGCCAGGCGGACCATGATGGTCAGGTTGTGGGCGACGATGTCGTGCATGTCGTGGGCGATCCGCACGCGCTCGCGGGCGGCGGCCAGCTTGCCCTCCTGCTCCTTCTCACGGGCCAGCCGGGCGGCCCGGTCCTCCAGTGACCGCACGTGCCGGCGGCGGGTGGCGACGGTCGCGCCGACCAGCACCGGAATGATCACCGCGAGGCCGTAGAGGCCGATGAAGGGGCCGAGCCCGTAGCGGCCCTCATGCTGGAAGGTGACCACCCCGAGCACGGCCACCGAGAGCACCGCGCCGATCGTCGCAGCCCGCAACGAGCGGTGTACCACCAGCGCATACATCACCACGGCGAACGCGATCAGCTGGGTGTCGCCGGACAGGACGTCGCCGGTCACCGTCACCGCCAGCACCGCCCACGGCCACGACCGCCGCCAGATCAGCGCCAGCGAGATCACCGTGTTGACGGCCACCGCCCACCAACTGGCGCGGGTCATGTCGCCGGTCAGCATGTCGAAGTCGAGGCCGGCCGTGAGGCTGACCCCGACGACGATGACGGTGGCCAGGTGGGGATGGTGGGCCCAGAAGACCCGGATCCCGGTGTCGGGCTCCACGGGTCAGAGGTTCCAGAAAGCCGTCGACGGGTCGGCCCCGACCATCATGCTCACCACCATCAGCACCAATCTGACCAGCAGGACGACGCTGAGGGCGAGGCTGACAGCGGACGCCGTGTGCTTGACGACGAGCGTGACGGCGAACGCGAACAGCGCCACGAGCACGCAGTATCCGATATCGACGGCCCACCGGCCCACGACTGTGCCATAGCGCACATCGACCGGCGTCACGACAGCGTACGCCAGCATCAGGCACACGGCCCCGAGCACCGCCGCGACCACGGCCACCACCAGGGCCTTCGCGGTCATCACGGCGACCCGGCGAGGTGTGGCCAGGAAGGTCGTCCGGATGGTTCCGGTGGCGTACTCCGCACCGGGCACGACAGCCGCCAGCACGACGATCACCGTCTGGAGGACCACAGGGGCCAGGAGCCCGGACACCGCCGCGGCCGAGGGGGTGAGGACCAGCGCGGTTGCCGCGCAGATCCAGAACGATGTCAGGGTACGGAGTTTCAGCCACTCGGCGGCGACGAGGCGGATCATCGGCCGCGGGCCAGCGCCAGGTAGACGTCATCGAGGCAGGCGTCCACCGGGGTGTTCTCGATCAGCAGGATCCCGGCGCGAGCGGCCAGCCCCGCGATGTCGGCCGAGGTCAGCCCCGTGATCTCCAAGCGGCCGTCCGGGCGCAGAGCGACGGCCGCGCCGTGCCCACGCAGCAACTTCTCCAGGTCGCCCGAGCGGTCCGGGCGGACCCACACCGCCGGGACCGTGTTCCGTGCGATCACCTCGGCCGCCGGAGCGTCGGCGAGCACCCGGCCCCGCCCCAGAATGATCAGCCGGTCGATGTCGCGGGCCAGTTCCCCGGTCAGGCGGCCGGTGACCAGGACGGCCCGGCCCTCGCGGGCGAGCGTCCGGAGCAGGGCACGCAGCCAGGCGACACCGTCCGGGTCCAGTCCGGCCGCCGGATCGTCGAGCAGCAGGGCCGGCGGGTCACCCAGCAGCGCGCCGGCCAGGCCGAGCCGCTGCCGCAGGCCGGGAGAATAGACGCCGGCCCGCAGCCGCGCGACGTCGGCCAGCCCGGTCAGCTCCAGGACCTCATCGGTGCGGCGGTCCGGGATCCCGTGGGTCCGGGCGAGGATCCGCAGGTGGTCGCGGCCGGTGCGGCCGGGATGGGCCGGCGGCGGGGCGAGCAGGACGCCGACCTCCCGCAGCGGGTACGCCAGATCACGGTAGGACCGGCCGTCGAACAGGCACCGGCCGGACGTGACCCGTTCCAGCCCGACCATCAGGCGCAGCGTCGTGGACTTGCCAGCGCCGGCCGGACCGAGGATCCCGTGCAGGACACCGGGTTCCAGGCGGAACGACACGTTCTGCACTGCCGAGACGCCGCCGTACCTCCTGGTCAGGTCGTGAACTTCGATCACCGGGCCGACGTTACGGACGGTCGGGCGGCCCGCCATCCGACCACGGTGCCCATCCGGCGTGGTACCGCCGTACCACGCCGGGGGATGTCGGCGCTCACTCGATGTGTGCGCCCACGCCTACCTCGCCGTCACCGCCGCCGCCGCGTAAGAGGGGCACCAGATCCGATGACGACCTCATCCCTTACCCTCGGCGAGTTCCGCCGTCTCCTGGCACACCTGATCACCGCCACCCGCCCCTTCGACCACATCCATCGATGGTCACGATGGCAACGACGACACCAATGCCGCGCTAGAACAGCCCACTACCAGCGAAGACTCCACCTCCACCAGATGCTGCTGGAGTACTAGTACTCCAGCCGCACTTGCCTGATCTGACGTTTCAGCAGCTCGCGGGGATGATCGACGTCGGAGTTGCGGCCGCCGTATAGCTGCGGATGTCGATACTATCCGCTGGTGCGACGATCCCGCCCGCCGCGCCGAAGCTGGCATCGAGGCAGGCGTCGGGTTCGCCACGAAGCCTGCGCTGGGGCTGCGGATGGTCGAGCGCGCTGTCGCGGCGGGGCTGCCGGCGCGCTGGGTGACCGCGGACGAGGCATACGGGCAGGACTCGAAGTTTCGGACGTGGTTGCAGCAGCAGCGCGTTGGCTATGTCCTTGCCGTGCCCCGCAACCAGCGAGTTCCGACCACGGCCGGCAACTCTCGTCCGGACGTTCTCGCCGCCGCCGCGCCGGCTCTGGCGTGGAAGGGTCGTAGCTGCGGCGACGGTGCGAAAGGGCCACGGCTTTACGACTGGGCCGTGGCCTCTCTGCCCGGCACCGTCGACGGATACGGGCATTGGCTGTTGATCCGCCGCAGCATCACCGACCCCACGGACCTGGCCTACTACCTGTGCTTTGGCCCCGCAGGCATCCCGGACGAGGATCTGATCCGCATCGCTGGGACCCGGTGGGCGGTCGAGGAGTGTTTCCAGACCGCCAAGACCGAGGTTGGTCTGGATCACTACCAGGTGCGTCGGTACGACGCCTGGTACCGGCACATAACGCTCGTTCTATGCGCCCACGCCTACCTCACCGCCACCGCCGCGCAGGCCAAAAAAGGGGGCACCGAATCCGATAACGGTCTCATTCCTCTTACCCTCGGCGAGGTCCGCCGTCTCCTGGCACACCTGATCACCACCACCCGACCCTTCGACCACATCCATCGATGGTCACGATGGCGACGCCGACACCAGTACCGCGCCAGAACGGCCCACTACCAGCGAAGACTCCAACTCCACCAGGTGCGGCTGGAGTACTAGACCCTAAAGGACGTCTCGTAACTGGGCGAAGGTGCTGCCCGGCGCCGGCGCTACGCGCCGCGCCGCGCCACCGGACGATCTACCGCGCAATCCGAATTGGGGGCCCCGGCGGCGGCGATGTTGGTGACGCCGGCGGTGCGGAGTGCGCCGATGGCGGCGGTGCGTAGGGCGGCCATGACCTGGGGTCCGGTGCCGATGCGGATCTGGCTGCGGTCTTCGTCGTAGGTGACGTCGCGGACCCAGTGGACCTTGTTCTCGATCGACCAGTGGTTGCGGATCCAGCTGGCCAGTTGGGCGGGTTTCGCCTGGTGGACGCGGAGATCGGTGATGGCGTAGACGGTTTCGGTGGTGAAGCGTTTCGGCTGATCGAGGCGGTGTCTGCGGCGGCGGACCTGTAGAGCCTGGACGGCGTGCGGAAGGTCGATGCCGGTGGAGCAGGACCACGCCGGTGGTCTGGTCGCAGGCAGCGAGAACGTGCCGGGCTGCGGTATCGGTGGTGCGGGAGCCGCGCAGGGTCTTGCCGTCCACGGCGATCGCCCGCCGCGCCGTTGACGGCGTAGTCGTCGACCGTGCGGCGAGCCAGACACCGATCGCCCTGGTGAGCTGCTCCGGGTCCAGGGCCTGAAGGAGTCTGCGGATCATTGCCTCCGACGGACGCCGGTCCGGTGCGATGCCCAACGTCAGCGCGGTCGCGGCCGGGACGTCGGCGACCCACTCGGCGATCGAGGTGTACGAGCGATAGCCGGCCACAACGGCGCACACCGCCGCAGTCACCACGACCGCCAACCGGTGCCGCACGCCCCGACGGGCGCGAGGATCCGGCAGGCCGGCCAGCGCAGCGGCCAGCCCAGCAGCGGTTTCGGGCACCGTGACAGCCGGTGCGCAGGGCAAGGACGAGATCAGCGATGATGGCAGCGCGGGCATGGCTCACTTCGGACGATCAAGGCTTCGACACCCTGATGATCATCTGAACCGGCCATGCCCGCCTTGCTGCCCGCAAATCCGGCGCTTCTCAGCTGAATGCCTCATCTCGGACACGTCCACGACTTTGCCGGGCCCTGCCCCTGCGGACTGGCAAGCTCCCGGAATCACAAGCAAGATTCAACTTCTAACACACGGTTCTCGAACCCTGTAAACCGGGGTTGTCAACGACTGTCAAGATTTGGCGCTGACCTGCGCAAACAACCGGCCATGGTGATCAACAATTGTCGCCACCGGTCAACCGTTGGCTGGGGTTTCTGGGGGCAAACGGGGGCACTAGGTGCTTCCAAAGTTTGCCACCCGAGTTACAAGCTGAAGGGCACGGACCTATCCCGCCAGGGGATCGACTCTCAATCTGGCATTCGCACGCTGCAAGATACTTTGAGCCCATTCGCGGCCCTCTTCTGCGCCTCGCGGAAATACTGCCGTCGCACGCGGCTCCCCAAGCGCCCTAGCAAGCGCCTCGACAGCAAACCGGCCACTCAGGTCAAATTCATACGATTCCGCCAGTTTGATTATTTTGTCAAGCAGGAATTGGTCAGATGCCGACCTCAGATACTCCCCTGTCGCAGATATCGCCGCCTGCTTCAGCTCATCCAGTGAATCCCATTCCATTCCATTCAACGCCTTAACAACTTCAGAACGGTACCGGCGAAAGAGCTTCCAGTGCACACAAAGAAAATTGAGAGCTAGAGCAGCGACTTGCGGGTCGGGCGAGTAGCGAATATACCGAGCAGCCAAATCCTCGTGCTCGCGCGCGCCAACCCTCAGGAGGACATAGAGGAGACGGTAAGTTTCCGAACCGCCAGGACCACGCAGCACTTCGGCAACCCGCCCGACCTCACGATTCGAGACTTCTCCAACTTTTGCGCGTCGAACCAAATCTTCAAGATCTAAACGTTCATCCATTTGCATCACAATCAGGGCCTCGGAACGAACTTCTCACTATGGTCCAGCATCCTACTAGCGCGAGAAAGATCAGCCATCAGGGATAGGCGGTCAGCATCGGAAACTCCGGGATACGCCAACTGTCGATTAATTCTATCGATGACATTCAGTAGCCCGCGCTGTGCATTTCTAACTTCGTCGATATGATCCCAAGGAGTTCCGTTCGCCTTTCTTTTTACCACCTCGCCTGCGAGCTCTCGCCGAGCAGCGTCCAAGTCGCGAGGCGTCAGGTGAGTCTCAAGGTTGTCTAGTTTCCCGCTGAAGATCCCGCACCGGCTCGTGTTGTGCACGAGGACCGGGACGCTGCCGGCGAGCACATAGTACGTTTGGATGTCGGCGATCGTGAGGTTATAGGCAAGGGCTCGCCATGCGGATGCCGATACGCTCTCGGTAATCGTCGCAACTTCACCATCGGGGGTAGCGAGCTGGTGGCCGGGCTTGAGAGCCGCGGCGGGCCGCCATTCGCGATCCGTCTGGTTCCAGAACGGATGGTCTTCGGTCGTTGCGAGATCAGCGCCTTCGATGCCGAGGGCGCGGAGGTCGTCTTCGTGGGTCCAGACGTGGGTTATCTTTCGCTTGCCGCTTACGCCAACCCCTGGGTCGGTTGCGTAGATTTCGTCGCCGACTTTGAGTTCACTGATCGCTTTTGTGGTTCCATCCGCGAGCAGGACTTTGGTGTCACTACCGAAACTGCATGCGGCTCTCGCGGCATCAACCGCGTTTTCCGCGCCCCGCAGTCCTTTCACGACGCCTTTCAGAAGATTGACAGGGAGGAGGCTTGTTGCCGCCCATACGCAACTCGATCCACCGCCTTTTGCGCAGTCCCTTACGTCGGCGTATCCGCTGATTTGCGCTATGAACTCTGCTCCGGACTCGACTCCCCCCGGGTCGGATTGGGCACAGGATTTCGGATTGTTGTTGCACCAGACTCGGCGCAGCAGATCGTCCTGGCGGTACGACGGGAGTTCGTCGAAGTAGGTGCCGTAGAGGTGGAATGAGATGAGGTTGGGTGTCCAGATCTCCTGGACTCCTTCTTCACCTCCCAGGGTGGAGTTGCCGAGGCCGCCGCGTGAGCCGCCACCTCCACCGCCGTTACCACCACCGCCGTTACCACCACCGCCGTTGCCGCCGCCGCCGTTGCCGCCGCCACCGTTGCCGCCGCCAGGTGCTCTCGGTTCGGTTCGCCTGCATTCGCCGTCTTCGCAGAAGATGAGGCCGGTGGGATCGGCGAAGGTGATGGGGTTGTTGTTGGAGTAGGCGTAGCCGTTCCATTGTTGCGGGTCGGCGAGGTCCTGGATGGGGTCGACGCTGATGAATCGTCCGGTGGTGGGATCGTATTCGCGGGCGCCGAGGTGAGTAAGGCCGGTTTCGTCTTGGGTTCCTCCGACGTATCCTCGGGATCCGAGGAATATGGACGGTGGTGTGGTGCGGTTTTCGCCGTAGGGCAGCAGTCTTTTGCGGGTGGTGGTCAGGTTGTCGGCGTTGATTTGGACCTGTTCGGTGCCGTGGTGGTCGCCGGTGCTCCAGACGAGGCCGGTGTGGGTGCGGACGGCGATGGTGCCGCTGACGTTGCTGTAGTAGCGGGTGCCGTCGGTTTGGGTGGTGCCGGCGTTCAGGGTCAGTTCGGTGGCGCCGAGGTAGAGGGTGGTTTTGTCGGGGGCGCGGCTGATGAGGCGGTTGCCCTCGGTGTCGTAGATGTAGGTGGTTTCGTCGGTGCCTTCGGTGACGGTGTCGAGGCGTCCTTCGGCGTCCCACACCAGTTGCTGCGCCACTCCGCTGTCGGTGTGGCGGGTGAGGGTGTTGCCGCTGCTGTCGTAGGTGAAGGAGCGGGTTGGGGTGGTGGCGAGGGGGCCGGTGGCGGTGATGTTGGTGACGGCGTGGGGTCGGGTGGCGCCGGGGCTGGGGTGCGTGTAGGTCCAGGTGGTGTTGCCGGCGGGGTTGTGGTCGGTTTGGGTGGTGCGGTTGCCGACGGTGTCGAATTCCCAGGAGCGCCAGTAGGGGTCGATGGCGCCGCCTCGTTGCGGTGTTTGGTCGCAGGTGGTGGTGGCGGGGGTGTTACCGGTCCAGGCGGTGGTGAGTCGGCGGAGGGGGTCGTAGCGGAAGCATTCGATCTGGTCGGCGGTGCCGTCGGTGCTGCCGAGGATCGAGGTGATGTTGCCGATGGCGTCGTAGCGGTAGCCGGTGGCGTACTTGCTGGTAAAGGTGCCGGGGCTGCTTTCGAGGTCGATGTTGGTGGCGTCGAGTCGTCCGGTCTGCTGGTCGATGGTGTGGGTGAGGCGTAGCCGTTTGCCGGTGGCGCCGAGGAGGAGTTGGTGGGTGGGGCCGTGGGCGTAGTAGCTGGTGGCGGCGACGTAGGTGTCGAGGCCGGTCATGGTGGTGGGGTAGCCGTTGTTGTCGTAGCCGAAGGTCAGTGTTTCGGCGGGTAGTCCACCGATGGCTGGCTGGGTGCTGGTGGTGACGTTTCCGGCTTTGTCGTAGGTGAGTGTGTTGGTGTAGGTGCCGGCGAGGGCACCTTCGGCTGGCGGGATTGTGATGCTCGTGCCGGTGGGTTGGTACCGGTCGGTATAGCCGGTGACGGTGGTGGTGTAGCTGCCGCCGACGTCGTGGCGGGTGGCCGAGGTCAGCTGTCCCTTGGCGAGGCTGTCGTAGACGTAACTCGCCAGTCGGGTGCCGGTGCCCACGTCGCCAGACCAGCGCGCGGTGGTCCGGGATTTGCCGTCGTACTGGATCGAGAGCTTTTGCCCGCGGCCGTCGATGGTGTAGGAGAGCCGACCGGCAGCGTCGTAGTGCTTAGAGCTGGTGCCAGCATCCGGGTCGGTCTTCTGAGTTGGGCGGCCGGCGAGATCATAGGTGTTGGTCCAGGTGTTGGCGGCTGGGTCGACGACGGCGGTCAGTTGGTTGAGGAGGTCGTAGGTGTAGGTGGTGCTCTGGTAGGTGTTCGGGTTGGTGGCTGAGGTGTACTGGTCCAAACGGGTGACGTTGCCGCGTACGTCGAGGTGGCTGACGGTTTTGGTGCCTCCGGCGGGGGGCACGGTCATGACGCGGTCGCCGTAGTAGGTGGCGGTGGTCTGCCGCCATGCCGTGCCGAGTTTCTTGTCCACCTGGGTGATGGCCCGGTTGAGGTGGTCGTAGCTGGTCTCATGGACAGCCGGGACGGTGGCGAGGCTGGGGTTGACCAGTCCGGCCCCCGCCGGGGAGGTGTTGTGGAAGGGGGCGGTGGTGGTGGCGACGTTGCTGCGGGCGTCGTAGGTGGTGGCGGTGACGATGCGTCCGCCGTTCGGGCCGGGCTGTTGGGTTTCCCTGACCCGGCCGAGACCGTCGATGTACTGGTAGGAGTTCAGGTAGACGGGGCTGCCGCTGTGGGACTGGAGCGTTTCGGTCCTGGTGCGGGATGGTGCGGTGGGTTGGCCGGTGCTGCTGGAGGTGATCTGGTAGCTGAACCGCAGCGACGGCACCCCGGATGACTTGGCCTGCCCGGGTAGGTACACCTCGGTAAGACGGCCGACCGGGTCGTAGACGAAGTCGGTGACCTTGCCGTTCGGGTCGGTGATCCTCGAGGGCTGCCCGGTGTGGCGGTCGACCAGAGTGGTGGCGCTGTGGTTGAAGCCTCCACCAGTGGCGCTCGTGATGCCGTTGTCCGGCCAGTTGATCGCGGGGCTGTAGCTGGTCGTCGTGGTCAATCCGACAGAGTCGGTAGAGGTCAGGATCCGACCCGTGTTGTCGTAGGTGCTCCGGCCGCTGGAGACGTAGGTGGTCGGATTGTGGTAGGTGCGGACCTCGGCGACGTTGCCGTCGAACGGCGTCTGGGAGCCTTCGACGGTGTAGGTGTCGTAGAAGGTGACGGTGCGCGACAGGAGTGTTCCTGAGCCGCAGGTGTCGCCGGACCAGGTCTCGACCCGTTCCGGGTAGTTGACCAGGTAAAAGGAGCCTGGCTCGTTGCGTCGGGCGTAGGTGTAGGAGGTGCACGTGTTGTCGGCGACGCCGGTCTGGTGGTACTGGTGGAAACGCACTGGTAGGCCGTACGTCGCGTCGTAGACGGTGTGCTGGGAGGTCTCCCGCCAGCTGCCGTCCTCGAGTTTGACGCGGTGGTTTTCCAGGCCGACGCGGACCTGGCGGGGGTTCCACCAGCCGGGGCCGTTGAGGTTGCCCTGGATGACGTGGTCGTAGCGGGTGCTGCCGACCTCGGTGTAGGAGGCGTTGGCGGGGTTGGCGTTGTAGGTGGTCATCCGGTACTGCTGGGTCTGCAGGACCCGTCCGGCGCGTGCGTAGTGGTCGTCGTAGGTGTTGCCGGCCCAGTCGGTGACGGTGGTTTCTTTGAGGCCGCCGCCGCTGCCGGGGTCGTAGTAGTCGTGGTACATGCCGCGGAAGAACGTCGATGTCGACACCGTGTACTTCGACGGGTCCGTGCCTGAGCCCTGCACGACGCGGACCTTGTTGTAGCCGGCGAACAGGTTCCACGTCTCGTGTTCGTCGGCGACCAGCGGGCTGTGGGGGGTTTTCCAGGCCGGGGTGCCGACGGAGTAGTCGTACTGGGTGACCTGGTCCGGTGAGCCACCCACCTGGTCTTTCACCACGACCTTCTTGACCAGGTACTTGTGGAAGATCCCGAAGCCCGGGTCCGCGCCGGGTGGGGTGTGGAAGATCGGGTAGCAGTCCTGTGTGTTGACGTCCCAGTTGCCCTGCTTGCTGTTGTGCCAGGTGGTGTAGCCCGACTGGTTCGACCCGCCCTGCGGACACGGCCGCTGCGTGCCGTAGGTGACCTCGGTACGGCCGCCCATGCCGTTACGGGCCACGAGCAGCCGTGGCATCCGCATCGCCGACACGCCCAACCCGGCCTCGTCGTAGTCGACCCGACCGTCCCGGTAGTCCGGCTGTACCCCGTCGACGTAGTCGAAGTTCACCGGCGGCAGATCGATCTTGTTCGCGTCCGCGCCGATCAACCCCACCGGCCGGATGTAGTCCAGGATGAACACCCGCTCCGTGAGCCCCGGCGGGTTGATCACCTTGTACGACAACTGCACCCGACCGACGTTGTTCCACGCCGCCGCACCCGCGTTCCACTGATACGACGTCACCCGATCGAGGATCCGGCTGGTGAAGAACGACTGGCTGTAGTTGCCGCACGACGACGACCCACAACTCAGATCAGCAGGCACGTCCGGATACGACGACGGGCTCGACGACATCGACGGACACGCCGCCGGCGTGTTGTTCAACGGGTCGTCCTCGGCGGTGCGTTCCACACACCGGCTCGCCCAACTGAGCACCGTGCGGCCGACCGGGACCGCACCCGCCTCGGTCGAGTTCCTCGCGTACTGGATCTCCGACAGGTAGCCACCACGGTCGTACTCCAACACCGACCCGGTCAACGCCCGCTTGTAATGGTTCGTCTCCCGCGTCCACGACAACACCGTGTCGTTCTCATTCGCGTCCCGAACCCGGTCCAGGTTCCACCGCCACGGATCCCGACACGAACCCGGATACGAGCCATGACACGGCTCCCCCGCCTCATCGCCCAGGAACGACATCTTCCACACCGAATCCCGCTCGAACCCGAACCGGTACTCCGTGCCGTCCTGCGTCCACACCTTCCAGTAGCCGTCGTCCTCCGCACCACCGGCAAGGAACTCCACCCGCCAACCCAGGTCATCGACGGTCTTCCACACCCCGGTCGTGGTCTTCACGATATGCGTCGACTGACCCTGCAACGAGATCGTCATCAACGCCGAGCCCTGATCGTTGGTGGCCGCCTCACCATCATGGTCGTCCGGCGACTCCCAACACATCTCCGTCGGATGCGCCGGACACGGCTTGTATGCCCGCTCAATGAACCCCGGCGTGTACGACCAACCCAAGCCCACCGGACCCGACTGGTTGTTCGTCCCGTGGGTCATTCCGTCGACCGCCGACGAGCTGTACGACAATCCCAACCCCAACGCACGTCCGTACGGCAGCGGCGGTTCCGGCAACGGATACGAGTACGAGAACGACCCCGCGCTCTCCCCTACCTGCCACGAACCCGACTCCTTCAAGTCAGTCGCCGTGTACGACCCCGTCGACCCACCCGACGTCGACGCCGCCAACGCGTACACGCCCGCCGACGCCACCGCACTGTCCGTCGCGAATCCCGAGAACACCCCAGTGCGACCACCGGCACCGCTCGGGTCACCACCGACGTCCACCACCGCCGTCAGCTTCTGCGCATGCGGATCGTTCACCGACGACACCCACACCGGACCCGCCGAACACTCCGGCACCTCCGGCGTCGACGCCGCACACTCCGGCAACCGCACCAAGGTCAACCGATCCGCGAACGAACCACCGAACGCCTGCGCGAAACCCGAATAGTCGATCTCCACCCGCACCGCACCAGTGGCCGTCGACCCATCCGCCCGCGCCAACGAATACAACGGACCCGCATTACCCAACGCCACCGACGCCGCCCGGTCGAACGCCCGCACCCGCACCGCACCGACCTCATCGACGGCGACACCACGCCCCGCCACACTGTCGCCTGCCTGCGCCACGGTCACACCGAACGCCTGCCGCGCAGCAGCCTCGTCCTGAAGATCGAGCACCGTCTCACCACCGGCCGGGAACTCCGCCTCCGGCAACGGCTCAGTCACCGCATGCTCATCGTCCGGATCCGGGCCCTGCTCCACCTGCCGCAAACCGCGACTCGCCACCGACGCCGAATCACCCGGCGCTAAGGTCGGCGCAGCAGCCGCCGCCGGCTCCCGCACCTGCACCACCGGCAGCAACGCCGCCAGCACCGCCACCGCCAGAACTCCCGCCCTGACCCTTCCACGTACGCCAAAACGGTCAAATGCGGTGCCCCCGCGGCGGCCAGCAAGCATGGCAACACTCCCCGTCGATCAAGAAAGTGATCGACACGCTAGACATCGCCAAGCCTCGACACAAGACCTCACCGAGGTGACCCGAACGAAGGTCCACCAGGGACAAACACTCTCCGCATCGACAGGCAATGTTCAGTAGCAGACCCGCCGCCACTCCTTACCGACTCAAAACGCCCAGCGCCCACCAATCACCGCCTGACCGAGGCCAGCATCCTCACGCACAGCGATCTTGCAAAGAGTTTCGCTCATTCGCCGCCGGCAGGAGGTGAGGTGGGCTGCCCGGTCGGTGGCGCCCCGACGTAGTCATGGTTGGGCGGCCTGCCGTATCGCCCAGGGTTAGGCCGGCCATGTGCCGGCGCTCGTCGAGGTCGTGTCCGTCATCAACGCCACGCGGAGTGCGCCAAGTCAGCGCCTTGCCCTGCATCCGCTTCTGCCGCAGGACGCGCTACGTCAGGTTCGGGTAGCTGGCCGCGACGATCGCTGACCGCCGACGAGCGGTACGGTTCGGCGGTGTCTGCCAGCGACGGAAGACCGCTGATCTTTGTTGACATCGACGGTGTGCTCATCCCGCTTCGGGCCCGGCCGGGCGCTGCCGGTCGTCAGCGCAGCGGCAGCGCGGGAGACGGCCCCGACTGCTACGGCAATCCCCTGCTGGATCGTCTTGATCCCGATGACGGTGGCCGGCTCCTCGCCTTGCCGGGTGAGCTGGTCTGGGCGAGTACGTGGATGGCCGAGGCGAACGAGGTGGTGGCACCTCGGCTCGGCCTACCTGCTCTGCCCGTCGTCGACTGGATCGACGATGACGAAGAACCACCGAGCGGGGTGCACTGGAAGACCGCGTCGGTGGCGCGGTGGGCGGCAGAACGTCCATTCGTCTGGCTCGACGACGAGATCACCGACGCCGACCGGCGATGGGCCGCCGCACATCACCCACACCCGGCGCTGCTGAACCGTGTCGACCCGCACGTGGGACTGACCGACCTCGACCTCGCGGCAGTGCGCCGCTGGCTCGACCACGGGGAACAGACAGCTTGATCCGCTGGGCCATCCGTCGCGTACCGGCTCGTCGGCTCATGGCCGCGACGCGGTGCGGCACGGATAACCAGGGTGACGTCTGCGGGCGAATCGGCGATGGTGATGCGGTGCGGATCGCGGACGATATGAACGACGACGAGAACTGGACGGGTGGCTTCTACGAACTGTGCCTGGTGCTCGGCGCATCTGACGATGCCACGGTCGGCCGGGCTTTATCGTGCCTGTGGCGTGCCGCCGACGTCCAGGGCTGCCATCGTCTTCGCGGCGACGGGACCGGGTTCGCGGCAGTCGACCTTGGCGTGGTGGCTCTCCACGAGCATGGTCACGTACGCGGAACGCTGACGCTGCCCTCGGGCGCCCGCGTCGTCTGCGGTGCTTTCCTGTCCCGGTACGAGGGGACGGATACCTTGGAGCTTTACCTACCGCTGGGCGCGCTGGCCCCAGTCGACCGCCGCGTCGGCGGCTACCCCTTCGACGAATCCAGCGGCGTGGAATCGTCGACCTGGCGTAGCCCGCTCGACCGGTGGCTGGCCGACATCGCGATCGCCGTTCACGGCGAGGTGCCGTTCCACCGTGCACTCATCGGTTTCGAAGTCCATGAGGACCACGGCAACAACGGCGACCAGCGCTATCACGCGATCCTGACGCCCAGCCCCGACGGCATCGAGTACCGCCCCGCCAGCACCTGAGACGCGACGCGCCATTCGGTACTCGCGCTGCTTGGCAGTATCTGGGACATGAGTCCTACAGGCCTCGTGGGTGTGCGGAGAGCCAGTCCTGGTGTCGGCTCCGCAGGGCGTCACGGTCAGCGGTGGTGGGCAGGACGATGTCCATGCCCCCGTCGTACGGGTGATAGAGCCAGCTCAGATCTACGTCACAGACAAGGACGTTGCCGATGACGCCGTCGGATACGTGGCGTAGCAGCGGGTCGAGGCAGCCGGGCGACCAGGTTGTTTCGCTGGCATAGAGATGCATCCAGCTTTCGAAGCCCGGCTCGTCATCGATGCAGTTACTCGTCCAATATGCCCCGGACCGGTGCGCCTCGATGGTTTCAGCTGATCGGCCGGGTTCCCGCGGGTCGGGCTGGTCCGAATAGCCAGCGGTTATCACCAGCACGGCGGGGCCGGTCACCAACTCCGCCAAGACGGTGTTGTGTCGAGCCAGAACGATGCCGTACTCGATCTCCGTGTCGGGGTAACGCTGCGAGCCTGGCAAGGCGTGGAACCGCACCCACTGGTCCCGGATCTCCCGCACTTCATAGGGCAGCTTCGAGCAACCCGGCCACCGTTGGTCCCACAACGTCGACAGCCGGTTCGCATCCACTACGACGTCGATCATCGGCCAGTACTCGATATCCAGCAATAGGAAAACCGCTCATGCCGCGATGCGGTGCCGAAACACTGAGCCGTCAGGGCCGTGGGACAGGCTGCTGGCGCCTTCAGTGCAGCAGGTACGCGGTCAGCCGGTCGGCGAGTTGCTTCGGGTGGCTGAGTGCAATGGAGTGGCAACCGTCGAGCTCATCCGGGGTGATGCCGAGTCGCTCGGCGGCCACCCGGCGCTGGAAGTCCGCCAGGAAGAACTGGTCCTCGCGGGCGATGAGCACCTTCGTCGGCGCGTCCGGCCAGGCGTCCAGGGGCCACGGCTCGTTCCACTCCGCGCTGACCTGGTCCCGGCCATGCGCCGCGGCCTCCGCCACGATTTCGGCCGGCACGCCGTTGTAGAACTGCTGCTCCTCGCTGAGCCCTTCCACGCTGCGGTAACCGGTGTTGTCCCACCAGTCCCCGGGCCTCTCACCGGGCTGCGGGATCATCGGCGTGAGCAGGACGATCAGCCGCACCGGCAGCATGTCGGCAATCAGCGGCGCGGTGAACGCCCCGTACGAGTGTCCGACGACCACCAGGTCGCCGCAGTCGCCGACCGCGCTGACGACCGTTTCGCGGAACTCGGCAAACCCCGCAGACCTGTCCTCGATCGGCAGTTCCGGCACCACCACGTCATGGCCCGCGGCAGCCAGCTCAGGGATCAGGAGATGCCAGTCCCAGGCGCTGCCCCCACCGCCGTGGATCAGAACGAAAGTCGCCATGCCCGAAGCCTCACACACGGGTACGACAGCCAACCACACGGCCCGGTTCGCCAGCACCAGGTCAGCCGCCGAAGACCTCACTCGACCAAGATGGAGACCCCCAACCTCAGCGCTGTTCCCGTATCGACCGGATCTGCCGCACCAGGTGTGCGTCATCGAAGATGACGCCGGTGCCGGTCGCCGACGTCCCGGACGAGCCGATGAGCGGATGCCGACGGACTGGCCGTCTGCATGACACCGGATCTGCCCTGCAGGCGCTGGCCGACAACGGTGCCGTCGGCTGGGTCATAGGCTTGCCGGGTGACGGACGAGGAGACTACGGAACGTATCATCGATCGCCTGCTCCTAGCGTTGGCGGCGCAACTCGACACGTCGGGGGGACCGGCTCTGGCGGCCGGTGCGGCCGAGGCGCTCGCCGACTTGAGCAGAGCCCAGGCCGATGTCATCTTCGGCCAGGCAGGCCATCTGGTTCACTAAGGCGCGGACACCGAACCGCTGAAGACTCTCATCCAGGCGATCACGGCCATCCAACGCGATGAGGCTCCGGCGGATGCTGCGGTCAAGCCGGGTGACGAAGTGCGATTCGTGGGTGAAGCGCCGGAGAGTCTTGCCGACTATGACGAGACGTGGTTGCGCGAGACCAGGTTCGTCGTCCGCTACGTCGGTAAGAACGCGATGGTCGACGTGCAGCCAGACCTGACCGAGGGTTACATGATTGCGACGGTGCCGGCCGACAGCGTGGAGCCCATGCGGAAGGAGAGCACTCCGTAGCATCGCCGCATCCGCTGAGGTACGACTGTCGTCCATGCGGCCGGGGGATACGTCGGCGACAACCATCATGCAGGACACACTGACGGCGAGCGTGCCCGCCCACGTCCGCTTCTGCCGCGACAAGTGCATCGGAGGTGGGGTCGGCGGTCTAGCATCGAGCGGTGAGTTTGTCCCTTGACACCTTGCCGAAGATCGGCGCACCTGCGACGCGGGCGCTGGACGCTGCCGGCTACACCGCGCTACGCCAGCTCGCGGGTGTGCCGCGCGCGGAGCTTGCCAGGTTGCACGGCATGGGGCCGAAAGCACTGGACATCATTGAGGCCGCCCTCGAACAGCACAATCTGGGGCTGAGCTGACGACGGCCTGACCCGACGTGCCAAGTGGACCCCGACGCCCGCATCTGCCGCTCGGGGTGGACTGGTGTTCATCACCGGTGGTGACGCACGGTGATGTATGGCTACCTCTCCTGCTTCCGCGTCTCCTGTGGTACCGGCCGATCAACTCGTTGTGCGCGCCGCGGTGTCGGCCTTCCTGGGCCGTTACCGCGGCCAGACTCGCGTGCACACCGAGTCCGACCTACGTGTCTTCCTGCGCTGGTGCGCCGACCACGACCTGGACCCGCTCACTACGGCGCGGGTGGACATCGAGCGGTACGTGCGATCGCTGCAAGACATCCGCCGGTACCAGCCATCGACCGTCTCCCGTCGGCTGTCCGTCGTGGTCGGCTTCTACCGGGTCTGCGTCATCGACGCCATCCTGGAACACTCGCCCGCCGACTACGTCCGCCGACCCACCGTGCCAGCCGAATCACCGACCCTCGGACTGGGCCACCTACAGTTCGAAGCCCTGATCACCACCGCCCGCAACTCCTCGAACCCGAACGACTTCGCCCTGGTCGCGCTCCTGGGCCTGCTCGGGCTGCGGATCTTCGAAGCCTGCGGGGCGAACATCACCGACCTCGGCGAGGAACACGGCCACCGGGTCCTACGCGTACACGGCAAAGGCGGCAAGGTCGTCCTCGTCCCACTACCGCCAGCCGTGGCCCGAGCCATCGACCGGGCCGTCGACGACCGCAACGCCGGGCCGATCCTGCGCAACATCCATGGTGGGCGGATGGACCGGCACGCCGCCACCCGCCGACTCAAACACCTCGCCCACGCCGCAGGGATCCAGATGCCGAGGATGCACCCGCACATGCTGCGCCACACGTTCGTGACGACCACGCTCGACGCCGGCGTCAGCCTCCGCGACGTGCAGATCGCCGCTCGCCACGCCGACCCGCGCACCACCATGCGCTACGACCGCGCCCGCAAGAACCTCGACCGCCACCCCAACTACATCCTCGCCGCCTACATGGCCTCCGGAACATGATCAGCCACTCACGGCTTTGCCGAGTTGAGGACGCAGGACCGCGACACCACGTACACATCCTGCCCGAGCCAACAGATCCGATTGAACTCGATTCGGCCCAGTCGGAATGTCACTCCCGCTGAAGTACGGGTCATCCGACCTGCAGGGATTGTCGCCGAGGCTGCTCATCCGGGCTCACCCGCCAGGTTCATCCGGCTCGGCATCTCGCGGCTGCCCCGGCGGCGCCGTCGGCCCCGCCGAGAACACCCTGTTTCCCGCGCCAACCGCGACCACAGCGGCTTGAATAGCGGTGTGCAATTGAGCAAGGACGGGCGGAAGTGGCGGATCGGCGCCGCCGCCGAGGTGGAGTGGATCGCCGGTCACACCACCGCCGGCACCTCGATCACCACCGCCATCCCGCCGATCTTTGACGCCTACGCCACCACCCACCAGCCCGACGGCGTCACCGTCGCCGCCTATGAACACGCCCTGGTCCAGGACCTCACCGCACAGACCCCCGAGCAGCCCTGGTGGCTGGCCTACCTCGACACCGGCCCCCACGACATCGTCTTTCCCCGCGGCCCCAGGGTGTCGCTCTACTGGAACTGGCCTTACGTGCTGGTCGAGGCCGGACCCGAGCAGGCACTCACCTGGCGCACCGGCCACATGCGCCACGGTGACGGATCGCTACCCGACCTGTTCTTCCCCGCCGATCGCTCATGGCTGGTCTCCGCACTCTGGGACGACACCTGGACCTGCCTCGGCGGCCCGGAACCGCTGATCAACACCCTCCAACAGAACCCTCTGGCCAACACCCGCCGAGTCCGACCCGACGAAGACGCGCTACCACCGGGACTCACCCGCGAGTGACACCCAACAACTGCATTACCCAGATGGAAACCGCTGAGCGAAGGGTCTGTCAAAGCGGCACCGCTTCCGGCCGAAGCCGTCACACCGGCAGAAGGCCGTGAACCGAGCCCACGCGACAATCCCCGCCCGGGGCGAACGCGCGATCGCCACCCTCATGACCTGGAAGATCCTGGCCAAGCTGCGCTGCTGCCCACAACGAACGACCTCGATCGTGCAGGCCATCCTCGCGCTGCACCACATCGAAGCCAACCCTACGCAGGATGAAAATGGCTGTGACTTGGCCGCTACACCGTCGAGGGCTGGCCCAAGGTTCGGGTCAGCCCTCGACATGGTCGGGACGTCAGGATTCGGGGCGACGGCGCAGTGAGCGCAGCGCGGGAACCGCGTCGGTGACGGCGAGCGCCCAGAGCACGAGCAGCGGCTGAAAGAGCAGGCGGACCGCCCGTGCCGCGTCGGTGTCCAGGCCGAATCCGTCACGCCCTTCACTGAACTGAGCGATGTTGCCCGGGAACACCGCGACGAAGAAAGCCGCTACGACCACTCCGGTCAGGCCACGCACGGGCTGCCTCCACGCGGCGAGCAGAGCCAGCCCCAGACAGATCTCCACCACTCCGGAAACAACGACGACGAGGTCAGCATCGAGCGGCAGCCAGGAGGGCACCTGCGCCCGGAACTCCTCGCGCGCGACGGTCAGGTGGGCGGCGCCGGCAACGAGCAGCAGCACGCCCAACACGACCTGACCGACCACACCCGTCAACCGTCGGACAGACGTGGATGTCATGGTGTCTCTCCCACGGCGCGAACGAGGAACGGACAGCCGGCCCGCTGCGGGCGCGGCTCCCACCACCCTACGAACAGACGAGGCGGTACGGCTCCAGGCCCCGTACCGCCTCTTCTGGCGGCTGAGCTGTGGGAGTCTCCGTCGAGGTGACCGACCCTGCCACCGGCTATGGTCAGTTCTAAAGATCCACGGACCGCCGCGACACGTAGATGCACCCGGCTCATGATCATTCACCAAGTGAACTCGTGTAGCGATGGCAGCCGGTCCAGGCTCGACTGGGCGCTCGCGGTCTATGGGTGCGCTGCGCCCAGCACGCGTATGTAGTCGGCCAGTACGTCCGTTAGGACGCTTCTTGCCCGATTGTGCTGGCCTCTTATCGCGAGTGCGAGTCCCAGATTGCGGCGCGCGTTCAGCGATGCGGTGTGGTCGGCGCCCAGTATCCGCTCACGGTCCTGTGCCACCCGCTGTCCGCACCTTCGCCTGCGGTTACATCGCACGTCTGACCAATTACGGGTGTCTTGCCGGCATGTTAAGGGACTGATATGTTAGCGCTCACATCGAAGCCTGCGGATGGGTTTCTGGACGCCGCACAGGCGACCGATCGCCGTCAGCTCTCTGGCCACAGGCACTAACCACCGCGAGAAAGGCCACCACCATGCCCTTGAATCGACGACAGTTCACCCTGGGCGCGCTCGCCACTGGCGCGCTCACTGCGACCGGACTGACGGTCAGCCCGGGATCTGCCCTGGCGGCACCCAACACGGCATACCTCAACGCCTATTTCACCGAGACGCCGAACCAGTCGGGGTCAAGCTACGGCCTGCATCTCGCGGTCAGCCGGGACGGTCTCAACTGGATCCCGCTGAACCAGAACAACCCCGTCGTCACGCCGACCGCCGGTGACCTCGGCCTGCGCGACCCTTACATCCACCGCAAGCAGGACGGCACCTTCGTGGTGGTCGCCACCGACCTGAGGGGGCTCAACTTCGGGCGCAACAGCCAGTACCTGCACGTCTGGGACTCGACGGACCTGACAAGCTTCACCGGGTACCGCCTGCTCAGGATGCACACCTACAGCAACGTCCATACCTGGGCGCCGACGGTGTTCTGGGACGCGTCACGCGGCCAGTACGGCATCGTCTACTCCGCCAACACCACCACGGACCTGTTCCTGGTCAACTACACCAGCGACTTCCGCACGGTCAGTGTCCCGCAGACCTACTTCAGCCCCGGCTTCCCGGTGCTCGACGCCGACATCCGGGTCAGCGGCGGCGTGACGTACATGTTCTACAAGAACCTCGCCAACGGAAACCTGTACGGTGCCCGCTCCAGTACCGGCGCCCCGAACAGCTTCACCACCTTCACCAGCGGGCTACGCCAGGGTACCGCCATCGAGGGCGCACACTTGGTCCCGCGCAACGACGGCGGCGCCTGGTGGTTGTGGGGCGACTCGTTCGGCCCGATCAACAACGACATGTACCTCTGGTCAACGAGCAACGTCGGCGGCAACTCGTGGGCGGTGGCGAACCAACGTGACTACACGCCGCCGCTGAACTCCAAGCACGGCTCGATCGTCGGCATCACCGACGTCGAATACCAGAACGCCGTCAACCGCTGGGGGCTGCCGAACTGGGTCCGCCTGAAGTCGTCGAACCTTCCTGACTACTTCGTCCGGCACAGCAACGGCGCCATCCGGCTCGACCCATACCCGTTCGACCCTCACCAGGACCAGCTCTGGCGGATGGTCCCTGGCCTGGCCGACTCCACCGGCGTCTCGTTCGAGTCGATCAACCGGCCGGGCAACTACCTCCGGCACAGCGGCTACGTCGCGCGGCTCGCCGCCAACGACGGCAGCTCGACCTTCCGCGCCGACGCCACCTTCTACCGCACCGCCGGCCTGGCCGACAGTTCCTGGTCGTCGTTCCGGTCGTACAACTTCCCCACGTACTACCTGCGGCACGCCGGCTACCTGCTGCGCATCGATCCGCTCAGCGCAGGATCCGCCGCCGCCGACCGCCAGGACGCCACCTTCCGCGTCACCTCGTAGCCACCGCGACCTGACCCCGTAACGACAAGGTGAGGACAACAATCATGGGCAGCTCCCTTGCGAGTCGCCGCACAACCAGCGTCCTGATCGCCCTGCTGCTGGGCGTCTGCGCCGCCGTCACGGCGGTGCTACCGGGGACGAGCGCCAAGGCCGACAACCCGATCGTGCAGCACGTCTACACCGCCGACCCGGCTCCGCTGGTGCACAACGGCCGGTTGTACGTCTACACCGGACGCGACGAGGACGGCTCGACGTACTTCACGATGCGCGAGTGGCGGGTCTTCTCCTCCGCCGACATGGTGAACTGGACCGACCACGGCGTGCCGATGAACCTGGCCACGTTCAGCTGGGCCAGCGCCGACGCCTGGGCCGGTCACGTCATCGAACGCAACGGTCAGTTCTACTGGTATGTGCCGGTGAAGAACCGTGCCACCGGCCGGATGGCCATCGGTGTCGGCGTGTCCAGCAGCCCCACCGGCCCATTCCGCGACGCCCTGGGGCGACCGCTACTCGAGAACGCCGAGATCGATCCGCACGCCTTCATCGACGACAACGGCCAGGCGTACCTGTACTGGGGCAACCCCAACCTGTGGTACGTCCGGCTCAACAGCGACATGATCTCGTACTCCGGCGGCCTGACCCAGATCCCGCTGACCACAGCCGGCTTCGGCACCCGCACCGGCAACCCCACTCGACCCACCCTCTACGAAGAGGGACCGTGGGTCTACAAGCGCAACGGCACCTACTACATGATCTGGGCCGCCGAGTGCTGCGGCGAATACATCGCCTACTCCACCGCCCCCGGGCCCACCGGCCCGTGGACCTTCCGCGGCACGGTCATGCCCCGGCAGGGCGCCAGCTTCACCAACCATCCAGGCATCATCGACTTCGCCGGTGGGTCGTACTTCTTCTATCACAACGGCGCGCTTCCCGGCGGCGGCGGATTCACCCGCTCGGTCGCGGTGGAGAAGTTCACCTACCGGGCCGACGGCACGATCCCGTCGATGAACATGACCACCGCCGGTGTCCCGCAGGTCGGCACCCTCAACCCGTTCGTCCGGCAGGAGGCTGAGACCATCGCCTGGGGTTCCGGCATCGAGACCGAACGCGCCAGCAGCGGCAGCATGAACGTCGCATCGATCGAGAACGGCGACTGGATCAAGGTCAAGGGCGTCGCGTTCGGCACCGGCGCGACCACCTTCACCGCCCGGGTGGCCTCTGCCACCGCCGGTGGCACCATCGAGGTACGCCTCGACAGCGCGACCGGTCCGCTGGTCGGCACCTGCCGGGTCTCCGGCACCGGCGGCTGGCAGAACTGGGTCGACACCTCCTGCGCGACCAGCGGGGCGACCGGCACCCGTGACCTCTACCTGCGGTTCACCGGCGGCTCCGGTTTCCTGTTCAACGTCGACTGGTGGCAGTTCACCAGCGGCGGCACGCCCACGCCCTCGGCGTACCGAATCACCAACCGCAACAGCGGGCAGGTTATCGACGTCCAGTCACCCAACCTGAACGACCTGGCCGTGATCGGCCAGTGGACCAGCAACGGCAACACCTGGCAACAGTGGCGCTTCCTCGACGCCGGCAACGGCAACGTCCGCCTACAGAGCGTCAACAGCGGCAAGTGCGTCGACATCAACAACTTTTCCACCGCCGACGGGGCCCAGGTCATCCAATACACCTGCCACAGCGGCCTCAACCAGGTCTTCAACTGGCGCCCGACCGGCGACGGCTACCACCACCTGGTCAACATCAACAGCAGCAAGTGCCTGAACGTGGTCGGCGGCTCCACCACCGCCGGCGCAGCCCTGGAACAGCGGACCTGCGGCACCGCGACCAGCATGCAGTGGTCGCGGAGCTGAGCCCGCCCTGATCGAAGGAGTGGATCCATGAAGGTCACGGAAGAGGCTCGTCCCGCCTCTCCACCCGGACGTCGCTGGCCCGCAGCGCTTGCCACTGCGGTCGCGGCGGTCCTCGCCGCCGCCGGGCTGGCCGTCGTGGCACCGTCGCCGGCCTCGGCGGCGACCGTGGACACGAACGCGTGGTACGTACTGGTGAACCGCAACAGCGGTAAGGCGTTGGACGTCTACAACCTGGCCACCAACGACGGCGCGCGGATCACCCAGTGGTCGCGGAACAACGGCAACCAGCAGCAGTGGCAGTTCGTCGACTCCGGCGGCGGCTACTACCGGGTGAAGTCCCGGCTGTCCGGCAAGGTGCTGGACGTGCACAACTTCTCCACGGCCAACGGCGCGGCCGTCGTGCAGTGGGCCGACCACAACGGCACCAACCAGCAGTTCCGGCTCGCCGACTCCGACGGCGGTCACGTGCGATTGATCAACCGGAACAGCAACAAGGCGCTGGAGGTGCAGGGCGCGTCGACCGCCGACGGCGGCAACATCGTCCAGTACGACGACTGGAACGGCACCAACCAGCAGTGGCAACTCGTCCGCGTCGACGGCGGGACCAACCCCACCCCAGGGCCGACCACCCCGTCCCCGCCGGGCGGCACCTCCGGCTGCGGCAAGGCACCGGGCATCACCAGCGGCACGCACACCATCAGCAGCAACGGCGCGAACCGGAGCTTCATCCTGCGGATCCCGGCCAACTACAACCAGAACAACCCGTACCGCCTGGTCTTCGGTTTGCATTGGTGGGGCGGCACCGCGGTCGACGTGGACACAGGCCAGACCGTGGACCGCAACACCTGGTCCTACTACGGCCTCCAGCGGCTGGCGAACAACAGCACGATCTTCGTCGCCCCGCAGGGCATCGGCAACGGCTGGGCCAACACCGGCGGTGAGGACGTCACCTTCATCGACAACGTCCGCATCCGGATCGAGTCGGCGCTCTGCGTCAACACCCGACAGCGGTTCTCCATCGGGTTCAGCTACGGCGGTGCGATGAGCTACGCCCTCGCCTGCGCCCGGCCGGACGTCTTCCGGGCCGTCGTGGTCCAGTCCGCACCCCGGGAACTGAGCGGATGCAGTGGCGGCACCCAGCCCGTCGCCTACCTGGGCGTACACGGCATCGGTGACAACCCGGCCAGCGCACGGGCGATGCGGGACCGGTTCGTCCGCAACAACGGCTGCACCGCGCAGAGCCCCCGCGAACCGGCTGCCGGCAGCCTGACGCACGTCGTCACCACCTACTCCGGCTGCCGGACGGGATACCCGGTGGCTTGGGCCGCCTTCGACGGCGGCCACATCGCCGCACCCCAAGACGGTGCTCCCGGTGACAGCGGACCCCGGACCTGGGTCCCGGCGCTGGCCTGGAACTTCTTCTCCCAGTTCCAGTAGAGGCCCTGACCGGGCCGCTGACCCACGCGGGTGCCAACTCCGCGTGGGTCAGCGGTGGCCGCCATGCGAGTTTCGTCCACCCGGAGACCTCGATACTGTGGATCAGGGCTGGGACGCCACGGTGAGCTTGGCGATGTCTGGGGCGTAGACGGTCATCCAGTGCGGATGCAACCGGTAGTAGACCACGTCGTTGTCCCAGTCGAAGAGGTCGTCGCCGTAGAAGTCCTTCAAGTACGCGAGTACGTCCGGCCAGTCCGTGGCCTGGTTGCCGTTGCGGGGGTTGAGGATCTCCACCGTGCCGTGCGTGAAGACGCCGAGGTCCTCACCACGCATATGCGCGGCACTGGCGGCGGGTCGCGCCGCGAGATGGCGCGCCTTGGCGGCGTCGCGCGCCGTGCCGAAGTACCACCTGCCCCGCAGGAAGTGCCCGTCCACACCACTGATCCGCGGCTCGCCTTTCGCCGTCACGCTCGACAGAGCGAGGGTGCACATGCCGGTGAGGACCTGGGTGAGCTGCACCGCGTTCAGTGTGCGTGCGGTACTGATGATCGAGCGGAGGTGGGCGGTAGAGCCGGCGAGGGAGGCGTCAAGGAGGGCCTGGAGGTCTTCGAGATCTTCTGGGGTTTCGCGCATGGAAGTCCTAGTCTCTCCGTATCTATGCGTGCCTGGTCCGCGCCCATCACCGGCGCCGACCGATGAACCCATGCTCACCCCAGAACCTGACACCTTGTGTCATATTTCTTCGACTGGTTTGCGGACGCCAGCGGGCCGCACGGCATCCGGCGCGACGTGACTGGCTCCCGGCTGGCGACGCGCACGCTCTGCGGCAGAAGCGGACGTTCGGCCAACAACCTGACCGGCGCGGCAAGGGGCACGAAGACAAGGACGGCAGCACCAGGTGCGGTGGCGGCGGCCTTGTCGCTGTACCCGCTGGAGAGCGTCCCTGGCCAGGGACTCGTTGGCGCGAAGGTGGATGTCACCGCGTGTCGAGCACGACGAGGCGGGTGTGTTCGGAGAACAGCCTGCTCGCGGTCAGTCCGAACATGGCGTGGAAGCTGTCGCTGAAGTGTCCCGGCGAGGCGAACCCGGCCTCGGTGGACGCCCGGGTCAGGTCCGCACCTTCGCCGACCGCGAGTGCGACGTGCAGCATCCGTGCCCACAACCGGTACCGGCGGAAGCTGGTGTGGGCGTTCGCCGAGAACAGGTGCAGAAATCGTGACGTCGACAGGTGTACCTCGGCAGCGAGCTGCGGCGCGCTCATCTTCTGGTCAGGGTGAACACGCATGATGCCGATCGCGGTGCGGATCCGCTCGTCCATCGCGTCAGGGTTCGGAGGGTCGACGAATTCCCGCAGTCGGGCCGGATCGGGGAACGAGGTTTCCTGTACGTGACTGATCAGCGACGACTCGTGCTGATAGTCGAGCCCGACCGAAGGGGTGCGTTCGGTCATGCGAGCGCGGACACCCTCCGCCAGGCCCGAGCCTGGGTCGAGGTAGAAGAACAGCATCCGACCGTCGTCTACGATGACCCGGTGTCGTGTTCGCGCCGGAATGAGGGCGCTGCGGGTGCGCCGTTCGCCGATGTCGTCGGCTTGTAGCGTGAACGGTGCGTCGACGCCCAATGCGAAGCAGTGCACGGAACCGGAGTGCGCATTCAGCCTCATCGAGGGCCCCAGATAGGCCGCCTGTCCGAGCCAGATCCAGATCCTCGTCGGGTCAGCCCGACACGTTTCTGGAAGCGGGACATCGACCACGTGGCCGATGATCGCACACGTGCTGATGACCGCAGAGGAACGACCAACGCGCACGCTACGCCCGCCAGGACGGATCAGGCGGAGACTGGGGCAAGGGCTCCTCGTGGCGGCCGGATTGCTCAACGTGCTGCCCGGCGCTGGTGCCGTGTCGCCGGCCTGGGCCCGTACGGCCTACGGCGTGGACGTCACGGGCGCGGACCTGGAGACACTCATGCGGCATCGGGCGTTCCTGCTCGCTCTGGTCGGCGTCACCATCATCGTTTCGGCGTTCCGCGCGCACCTGCGCCCCGCCGCGGTGGCCATCAACGCGGCCAGCTTCGGCACCTTCCTGCTTCTCGTGCTGACCACCCCATCGCTGCACCAGCAGGTGGTCCGGGTGGCGCAGGTCGACGCCGTCGCGTTGCTCGTCCTGTCGGCGGGGACGGCACTGCTCGCGTCCAGCCCCTGCGGTCGCCGCACGACGCCGGTTCGAGAGCGCGCATGACGACCACGGTCATCATCATCGTCGGGACGTTCTTCCTCGGCATGGGCGTCTACGCGCTGGCCGCGCCTGCGGCACTTGCCCGCCCCTTCCGCATCGTCATTGAATCAGCAGAAAGCCGATCGGAGATCCGGGCGGTCTACGGCGGGTTCGGCCTGGCGATCGCCGCCGTACTGGCTGCGGCGGCGCTCGATGTCGGCGATATCCGGACCGGCGCGGTCATCACCGTCGCAGCGGCCCTTGCCGGGATGGCACTGGGCCGGTTGTTCTCCCGGATCGGCGACAGGGCAACGGGGTTCTATCCGATCTGGTGGTATTTCTGGATCGAGGCCATCGGTGCCGCCCTGCTGTTCGGCGTCGCCTGACCCTGATCGTGGCGAGTCGTATGGCGGGTAGGAACGCACCGAAGATGGCGTGGTGCGGCGGCGGTGCGTTCTGGGTCATCGGTCGATCGGATGGCTGACGGCGATGATCGGCTATTTTCATGGGCGACGGACCCGCTGCGACGCTTAGGAAGGAGGCATGACCAACGAGCGGACCGTTCCCCTGCTGCCGTGTGCCTCCATCGACGACATCGAGACCTTCTACGGAGTTCTCGGTTTCCGCACCACGTACAAGCAGCGCAAGCCCCACCCGTGTGTGGCGGTGCAGCGGGAAGACCTGCATCTACAGTTCTTCGAGATCCCCGGATTCGACCCGGAGCAGTCCTACGGCTCGTGTCTCGTACTCACCACGGGCATCGAGGGGCTGCACCGGGCATTCGCCGCCGGCATGCGCGCCGCGTACGGCAAGGTGCTGGTGTCCGGAACGCCACGGATGACCCGGCCGAGAGCGCGGAAGAACGCCGACGGGGTGGGCGGATTCAGCGTCATCGACCCGGGCGGCAACTGGATCCGCGTCTTCCGCGACGCCCCCACCGCGCCCATGCCGGCCACCACGCCTGCCGGGCGGCTGGCCAAGGCGCTGGCGAATGCTGTCGTGCAGGCCGACTCCCGGGGAAACGTCGGACAGGCCGTTCGGATCCTCGACAGCGCGTTGGCCCGGCCACAGGCCGACGACGACCCGGTCGAGCAGGTAGAGGTCCTGGTCTACCGCGCCGAACTCGCGATAGTGCTGCACGATCCGAAGACCGCAGCCGAGATGCTGGCCCGCGCCCAGTCCGTCACGCTCACCAAAGACGAAACCGAACGGGCGGCACCCACGTTCGACAACGCCACCGACCTCGCCGCAGCACTGCGATGACTCACTCAACGAACTCCGCCCCCACCACACGTCGGGGACTTCGGCCCTACCCACCGTCCGGCCACACACAGCGTGACGGTGGCAGCCGGCAGGCAGCGCGTCCGCTCGGCGGCGAATGCGCGCCCTACGTGTTCGTGGAGCCGGTCTTGCGGACCAGCAAGTACCCGTACGGGGGCTCCGTCCCTTCCGGTGGCGTGCTGCCCTGGAAGACCGAGGCGAACCCCGCGGCGGTGAAGCGATCCTCCATCTCCCGGGCCGAGAGCCAGTACCGATCGAAGTCGACGCCAAGACTCCCGACGGGGCTCCCGGGACCGTTTCGATGCCCGGACCCGTCGCCGTGCTTGAACGCCGCCACCACATAGCCGCCCGGCCGCACGACCCGGGCCAGCTCGGCAAACGCCCGTACCCGGGCGTCCGGTGCCAGGAAGATCAACGAAAACCAGCACACCACCCCCGCCATCGACGCGTTCCCGAACGGCAACTCCCGCAGATCGGCGACCTCGTAGCCGAAACCCGGATGCTCCCGCCGCGCCACCTCCACCATCCCCGGCGACAGATCCACCCCGCACGGCGACAGACCCCGACCCGCGAGGTACGGAAGAAGCCGCCCAGTGCCGCAGCCCACGTCCGCGACCTCTACACCCACGGTCAAGGTCAACTCGGCGAACAGATCGAGCATGGCGCGCTCGACCGGCATGCTCTCCAACACTCCGACCAGGTTCTCCGCATACCACTCCGACAGCACGTTGTGCGCGTCCCGCAGCTCCTCGGTACTGGCGTCCATCCCCCGCTGGCCCTCCCCATCCTCGGCCGTCGCGGCAGCGAATCTACCGCAGGACGCCGGGCTGGACACCGAGTGGAACATCCGACTTCACCCACCGCGACGTTGCAGGGCGTCACGACCGGATGCGGCAGATCCGCGCATCCGGCCGTGTCCAACTCATGCCGCGGGACGTGCGATGAGGATCTCCGCGTGCGGGATGACATCGTTCTGCGGCTCGACCGCGCAACCGCGGAAGATCCGTACGCCGCGTTCTACGAGGCCGGAGTGCACACCGCTGCTGGCGCGGCCATCACCCCGCCCACGGTCGAGGAAGCCGCGCGGCTGGACACTCCTCTGCGGGACCTGGGCCACGCCCTTGGCCGTCGATGCTCTCCGTACAGGGATCACGCGCAGCGGTTAAGGGTCGTGTGTGCTCAACAGCAGGGGTGGATGCCGCGCAGGGCCCGGAAATGCTCTCGCACACGGACGGCAGGATGGGCTTCATGGGGATTACCGACCCGTGCGTGACCGTATCCGAAGCAACCTTCGTGCCACGGTTCTTTCTCGATCCTCACGAGTCGTTCACGCCCAGCGCCGCGAAACCGCTCGGGTCTGTCGGGCCCCAGTGCCAGGCTCGTACCGAAGGGTCGGATGCGGCCAACGCGCTGCTCAGCAACCATCCTGCGCCGGCAGCTGTCTGCAGCAGGTCGTGGAGAGACGCATCATCGCGGATCACCAGGTCGGCGGGAAGGTAGGCGGAGTCGGGCCGGGCAGCGAGTTGTCCGGCGTACGCGAGAAGGTCATGCGCGACATGGGCGGCGGTTCCCCGTAGTTCCCGTCGAGCGTGCCGGCCCGGGCGCCGCCAGTCCTCGGACTGGTGCGGTGCGAGTACCCGTACCATCTCGGCCACGGCCTGGTCGACATCACGACTGTCCATCAGGCGCATGACGAGGAGCCTGCCAAATCTCACACCGCCTCGCTGAACACGTACCCATCGTCAGTCCGAGTCTGCATCGACGCCGGCACCGGCCCCGTAGGCGAGGAGGGTTCGCGGCAGATGAGTGTGCTGTCGGTGGGCCTGGTGGCGACTTCGGCACGATCCTGGAAGGCTTCACCGTCGGGTCATGTCTCGTAGGTGAGCGCCTTCTGTAGGTGGAAGTGCGCGACGTCGAGCATCCACTCCCGGTTCGGGAAGTCGCCCTCGGCGATACGCAGCGGGCCGCCGACCAGATCCAGATGCATGACGTACTGGTAGTACCTGACCCGCAGTGGGTCGAGGTCCGGGTTTCGGAGCATCGCGTAGTGCGGGCCGAAGCGCATCCGCATCCAGCAGTGCTCCACTTCGATGTCGGTGTACATCAGGCCCTCGATGTCGATGATGACGGGCTCCCCGTCCGGTCCGACGAGCGTGTGTTCCGCGCAGAGTTCGCCGTGGACCACGCCGTGCTCTGCCCGTGGGTCGAGTGCGGCGTGCAGAGTGCGGAGTTTCTCCTCCAGCATCGCCTCGGCTTCGGCCGCACGGGCGTCGCGAGACACGGCGGTGGCGATGTTCACCAGCGCGCGTTCCAGGTAGGCCTGCTCGCAGGTCGTGTCCGGCGGTGCGCCTCCGCTGTCGATCCACGCGACACGCCCGAACGCCGGTGCGCGGTAGGTGTGCATGCGCCGAAGCATGTCCGCAAGGTGGGCGAGCGTGTGCCGGCCGGCGTCCGGGTCGCGTTCCAGCAGCGTTTCCAGCGTTCCGCCGCGGACGTCCTCCGCGACGGCGATGTCGGCCGGGTACAGGTCCTTGCTACGGTCGGCGAGCAACAGCCGCGGCGAACGGACTCCGATCGATGCCAGTCGACGGGTGGCAGCCTCGAAGTAGTCGATGCCGGAGGCGTGGGCGAAGAGGTTCGACGGGTCGTCGTGGCCATCCGGTAGCAGCCCGTGCCAGTAGTCCTCGTCGGCGTTCCAGACATAGACCACCACGCTCGTGGCGTCGTCCAGCATGATGCGGTAGACGCCCTTCTTGGTGCCGTTGAGCAGGCGGTCGACGGCGGTGATGAGGCGGTCGGTGCCGAAGACCTCCCGTATCACCGGGGTCAGGGTTTCAACGTCGGCGAAATTTCGTTCAGCGGTCATCTCCGGTCCCCGTCTGTCGCGTCTGCGTCGATCATCCGCCAGTGGACTGGTCTCCGCAGATTCACCCGCCGGTCAAGCCCGAGAACACCGACATCGATGCTGGCGCGGTACGGCATCTGTGCGGCTGGAAAGCCCGCACCCACCAGGAAATGGACATCGCCAAAGTCCCGGCAGAGCTGCGGTGACGCCTCCTGGCGACAGCCCAGAGGTCCGGCGCCGACGTCAAAGTACGCCGGGCTCAGCGATGGCTGAGCGCACCTTGACGACACCGGCAACGGTAACCTCACGCCAGCCACCCCGAACCGCCACGACCCACGCCGCCGCAAGATTCCGGGCGCCTCCGCGTGAAACACCGACACGCGTTGCCCCAGCAAAGCCGAACGTCTGCGCCAGCGAAGTTCGGCTGTCGCCGACGACGGGCGCACCGCACTCCCACGTGCCAGTGGGCAAAAGCGTATGGGCCGGCGGCTACAACCTGAGTCCACGGCGCGCGACGAAGCCCAGGACGTCGGGCGCCTCGAGCTCCGGGTCGCCGCCGTCGTGGAAGTGGAACCAGACCTCGTCGCGGCAGTTGCCATCATCGACCGGGAACCCCCAGTAGTCGCCAGAACCCACCGGCGCTATCGCGATGAATGTCCGCTCAGGGAACTCCCGGTCGTTGACCGACTTGACGTCGTCACCGGAGTCGCCGCCGGCGATCGGGAACAGTTCGACGCAGCCGACCATGCCGCCGCCGTAGCGCATCATGAAGGACCTGTATTTCTCGGGCAACGTCACGCCGAGCCGCTTCTCTAGATCGTCAATCTCGGCCGTGGTGGCGGTGCGTCCCTCGATGAGCGTGAAACCGTACGCGGCAATCGAGGCCGCCGATTTCTGACGCAGCGGCTCAACCAGTGCGTCGAACTCTTCGAGGTTCATGCTGCTCAGTCTGCTCCCACCGGTGCCCCTCGCTTGCATGGGTCGCGGCACACCGGCGTCGAAAGGTCCCAGTCTCTCGTTGCGGCAGTCCGAAGCCGTTGCCGCCGACGTGTCGGGGCGCGGGGCAGAGTCGATCGGACGCGAGCTGGTCGAGGCGTGTGCGGAGTGCGGTGCTGCGGCAGTTGGTGCCGTTGACAAGGCGGTCGCCGAACACAGGGTCGCCTGGGCGGTCTCGACTCGGTGCAGCGGATGCGGCATCGCCACAGAGTCGAATGGCTGGGGCGAGGTTCCTGCGACGCTGCGGACCGCGTTGGTAGCTCGCGTTGGTCTCGTCCGGCTGCGAGCTGATCCGGATACCAGCCGCTCGCCGCGAAGGTGTCTTCTCAATGAGTTCCGTAGGCAGGGAGCCTCGATCAGTGAGGCCGTCAGCGCATTCGACATGCTCACCAGCAGCGGGATCATCGGCACGCCGGCCGAGATGCGGCTGCTCGCCAGGCAGCTGACGCAGCGGGCGCGATCACATCGATGGAGCCACACGCCACCAGCCAGTGAACGGTGGAGCACCACTCCGCACGCCGGTCGCGGCATTTCCGGGCGTCGCGGGACAGCATGGGCAACACAGAGCGTGACGACCCTGCAGGCCCGCGATCAGCTCACCGAAGAGTTGCGGACTTCCGCGCAGCGGTCGCAGTTGTCGGCGCCGACTGTCGGCCCAGTGGCCCGCACGGCGGGCGCAGGATCCACCGACCGAAGCGGGGGTTACGGTGAACAATCAACAATCCGACGATGAGGCAGCAAATGATCAATGTCCAGGAGTTCGCGCGACGGCTGAGTACTCTCGGAGCTGATGCGTTCACCAGCGACGACGTCGTGGACCTGGCGACCGAGGCCGACGTTCGCATCAGCGCAGACGTCGAGATCGACGCCACCCTGGCGCAGCGCTTACTCGACCAGATCTCGCCCACCCTGCCGGTCACCGGAGCCCAGATCGCGGCGTCGCAATGGCCGCCACCGAAATCTTCCCGTCCTGCAGCGCCTTCAGTGTCGTTCTCCAGCCCCGGTGCCGTCGACGGACCGGCTGATCAGCCGACCCGACGCCGCAGTTCTGGGTCTACGGGTAGCGGTCGGCGACCCGGCTCCCGACGAACTGGCAGGTGAAACTGCAGTCCCAGCTCTTTCAGCAACCGCCAGACTGCTCACCGCAGCCGTCGACGACGACGCGAGCTGCGAACCCAAATCTCGCCGCCATCATCGGCTGAACTTCGTCCTCCTGTCCGGCTCCGTACGCCGGGACAGGCACGACGCACGATGATCCCGGTAAGCATGTGGATCGCGGCATGAGCGGATGACGGGAGTGTGGCGGATTTCCGTTGCGTCGGCATGGTCGACATCGGCTGATGGGCGGCTGACACTGGGCTGATGAATGCAGGTGCCCCCGGGCAACGCGAGTCGCAGCCTGCGGGTTCGGTGGTGCAGGGTTGGACATACGGCCGGGCCGGGCGTCTCATCTTCAGTGGGGGGTCAGGTATTCCTGATCCGCCGCTATCCAGGGCGTTGCGCAGTACCGCGTGCCACTCGTTGCTGGGCGTCATCATCGGCTTGGTGATCTGCCTGGTGGCGGTGGGCTTCGGGTGGGCGGAACACGCGGGCATAGCCGGCCTGGCCGCCGCTGGGACACCCCGCGTCCGCCGGGGACACCGACTGCGAGTGGCGTTCTTCTTCGTGGGCGCGGCGGTAGCGTGCCTGGTGATCGGCATCGTTGTCGCAGGCGGGCTGCGGGCGCCGTGGGACGTGTTCTTGCCGCTGGTCGTCGCCCTGTCCCTCGGCAGCCTCGCAGGGACCACTGCCGCCTACCTGCCAGTACGGACTCGACAGCAGAGACGATAGAAAAAGCAGCCTTCAACCTGAGCCCGAACAACCGCCGTCGCCACAGCCGCGCTCGATCCGGCAGCCGTCGACCCGCTCCGCTACCAGGACATCCACACCCGCTGGCTCCAAGCGCTATAGCCCACCGAGCAGACCCTCCTGCACCTCCAGGGGGATGCCCTTGAGGGGGATGCTGGCTCAATCCCGGCGAGATGCGAGGCTGAACGGGTGACTTCCCCGCTTGCACGTCGCGTCTACGACACCTGCCACCTGACCGGACGGTTCCGTCTCCGATCCGGCCAGGTCAGCGAGGAGTACTTCGACAAGTACCTGTTCGAGGGACAGCCGGATCTGTTGCGTGAGGTCGCCGAAGCGATGGTGGCCTTGCTGCCGGAGTGTGATGTGCTGGCGGGGATGGAGATGGGCGGCATCCCCCTTGCCACGGTGATGTCACAGCTGACCGGGCTGCCCACCGTCTTCGTCCGGAAACAAGCCAAGGAGTACGGCACCAGCAAGGCCGCCGAGGGCGGCCCCGTGGACGGCCGGCGTGTCGTACTGATCGAGGACGTCGTGACCACCGGAGGTGCACTACTGGCGTCGGGCCGGAAGCTACGCGTAATCGGAGCCCAGGTGGAGACGGTGGTTTGCGCTATCGACCGCGAGCAGGGCGGCCGTGAGAATTTGGCGGCCGCGGCGCTACAGCTCCGCGCCGCCCTCACACGCCGCGATCTGGAAGCCTCCCTGACGGCGTGAATCTGGTGCCGCGGCAGGCAGCGGCAGAGCCGGATCGGTCAGCCCGTGGCTGTCACTGCGGCTTGTAGGTGCTTGCGGGTGTCGTCGTCGAATGCGACGAGTCTTGCAAGTTGGACGTTTGTCGAAGTGGACCTGATCGTTGCTACGGCGATCCGGGCGGCCTGGTCGGCGGGGAAGCCGTACACGCCGGTGGCGATTGCCGGGAAGGCGACGCTACGGGCGCCGAGTTCGTCGGCGGCCTGCAGGCTCCTGCGGTAGCAGGAGGCGAGAAGGTCGGCTTCACCGTGACCGCCGTCTTCCCAGATCGGCCCGACAGCATGGATGATGTGCCGCACCGGCGGGTCGAGGTCGAACGCCGGGGTAGCCACCGCGTCGCCCGGCTCGCAGGGGCCGATCGCACCCCCGGCCTGCGCCAGGCGAGGCCCAGCAGCGCGGTGAACCGCGCCGTCCACACCCCCGCCACCGAGCAGTGACTCGTTCGCGGCCGTGACGATGGCGTCCACGTGCTCCCGCGTGATGTCACCCATCACAATCTCGATCACGACCACCGCAGGATCCTGGCACACCAGACGACGGCGTGCCAGCCCACCGTCGCTAAACCGGGCAGCCACTTCATCCGGCCAGATCGACAGCTCCCGCCGCACGATCTGCGGCATGTGCGGATACCGGATCAAAGGCAGTCAGCCTGACCAACCGGCATCCTACGATGCAGAGGATGATGCGGTTGTCGACCGCGCGGGTAGGACGGGGCAATGGCATGGAGCGAGGCTCCCGCGACGAGATGCTCGGCCGCCTGGCCGCGGCAGTCTGGTCCGTCACGGCTGCACACCCGATGCGAGTTGCCATCGACGGACCGCCCGCCGCCGGCAAGACCACGCTCGCCGACGAGCTGGCCGTCGTCTTGCGCGCACAGGGCCGGGACGTCATCCGGGCGACAATCGACGATTTCCTCTTCCCTCGGGCTCAGCGCTATCCGCGCGGCGAGTACTCGGCCGAAGGCTGCTACTTCGACACCCACGACCACGACGCGCTGAACCGGGTTCTGCTCGATCCACTCGGCCCGGACGGAGATCGACGCATCCAACTCGCCGTCTACGACCACACCTCGGACTCGGTCCTGTCCCCAGCGGTCATTACCGCGCCCGTCGACGCCGTGCTGGTCTTCGACGGCGTCTTCCTCATGCGTCCGGAACTGATAGACCGATGGGATCTGCGCATCTTCGTGTCGACCGCCCTCGACGCGACGGTGGATCGTGCCGTGATCCGAGAGAGCCGGGTGTCATCTCAGGCTGAGGTCGAACGTCGCTGGCGCGAGCGGTACATCCCCTCCCAAAAGTTCTACTTCACTACGGTCCGCCCGACCGATCACGCCGACATCATCCTGCACAACGACGAGCCCCAGCAGCCAGCATGGGCCGACCGAACACACGGCACGACGGAGCGTCCGACCCACCCCGGCGCCTTTCACGCAACGTGACGCCCGACCTGCGGCAGATCCGTGCGTTGTCGCCGCCCTACACTCCTTCCCGTTGTCGGCACATCGTCATGAAGGAGTGGCACGTGCGCTCGACGCTGACTCTCGCGGCGATCACGCTCGACTGCGCCGACCCCCTGGAGTTGGCCGCGTTCTACCAGCGGGCCACCGGACTCGCACTGCATCCCAAGTCCGACGACGAGTTCGCCGGGCTCACCCGTGAAGACGGGTTGTTCATCGGCTTCCAGCGAGTTAGCGACTACCAGCCACCACGCTGGCCGGAACAGAGTGTGCCCCAGCAAGCACACCTCGACTTCACAGTCGACGACATCAACGCAGCTGAGGCCATGCTCCTGGAGCTGGGTGCGGCAAAGCCCGAGCACCAGCCCGAGCTACCCGAACGCGGTCGCGCGGGTCTCTGCCCCAAGCGCTCGATAGCCAAGTGAACCACGACGCGCCACAGAGTCAAACATCCCATCTGTTCCACCGGATGCCTCAGGTCGACGCCGAACTGGAAACGGTCAGTCCTGGCGTCAGTGCAGTAGGTGACGGCGGGCACCGACCTCGACCAGGCGCCGGACCAACTCTGGGTGCTCGTGTTTCAGCAATGACAGGTCGGGCCGCTGATCAAGCAGGCTGGTCCACAGCACCGACCGGCCCAGTTCCAGCAGCTCAATCGCAGCCGGTATGTCCGCCGCCGTCAGCTGCCAGGCCGCAGCGTCGGCACCGATTGCGGTGGTGCGGTCAGGTGCCGTTCCCGGGAGCGGCGGTCCAGTCCGGTCCAGGCGGCGTCGGGCAGCAATCGGGCTGCCGCCGAGTATCCGGCGCGGGCCTGCTCGCAGTTGCCGGCCACGGCTGCGATGCGGCCCCGTTCGACGGCTGCGGTCAGTCGGTCCTCGGCCGGTGTTTCAGCCGCCGCTTCCGCTTGTGCCAGTAGGTTCAGTGCTTCACTGGTGGCCGCGGTGTCATCGTTCCGCTCGGCGTACAGGTGCAGCGCGCGGGCGAGGTTGACCAGGTAGGTGGCCCGATCCGGTACTGGACGGCTGCCCGCCGATTCCAGCGCCTCGCGTCCCACGCTGATCGCAGCGGTCAGGTCGGCAGCCGAGCCGGTGAGCATGTGCCGGCGGCTCAGCGCATGCGCGAGATTGGACTGCAGCGCGGCCCGCAGGACCGGCGCACCGGAGACCGCCGCGACCGCTTCCTGGAATTGCTCGATGGCCTCATCCAGGTCGTCGGGGCGGTCGCGGACCATCAGCACGCTGGCGAGGTTGGCGCGACGGCCAGGCCGCTCCGGTGCCTCTTTGGGAGAACCCGCGACAGAGGCGCGGGCGGCGTCCACTGCCTCGTCCAGGTCTGCGCAGTCCTGAACGACGGTGAACCGGTGGTAAAGGGCCGCTGCCAGTCCCGACCGGGAGGTCGCCAGGACGGCGGGAACGGTGGAGACCGCGACCGCCTGCCGGGCGGCGGTGATCGCGTCGTCCAGGTCGGTCAGGGCACCGAACTGAGTGAACCGGGCTAGCCGGGCGGCACTAAGGTTGCCGTACCGGGCTGCCAGGGCGCGGTCGCCAGGACTTGTCGCGGCGACCGCGCGCTGCGCAGCGTCCACTGCCGCTTCTACGTCGGCCGGTGCGCCTGTCGCCTCCTGCCGCAGTCCATGGGCGGCGGACAGGTTCGACTGAGTCACAGCGGCGTGCGCGGTCCCACCGGCCAGTCGTGCCGCTTCCGCGGCCGCGTTCACCGCTTCGTCGAGCAGGGCTGGTTCGCCGTCCCGGGCGAACAGCTGCTGCAGGGCGGCGTACAGGTTGCCCAGGCAGCTGATCCGGTCGTTGACACCGGTTTCAGCGGCAGCAGCGGCCCGGGTCAGAAGAACCGCTTCGTCCAGGTCGGCCGGTGCGCCGTCGGTTTCGTACCCGGCGAGTAGCGCCAGACCCAGAGTGATCTCGGCCAAGGGCCGAGCCCGGTGCGCCGGCCCGGCCGCGTCCACCGCCGATCGGGCGGCGGCCAGCGCTGCCTCCAGGTCGTCGTCGTGGCCGGTGATTTCGTGCCGGGTCAGGTGGGCGGCGCCAAGGTTGGCCAGATAGGTGACCTGGCCCGGGTCGTCGGGTCCGGCGACCGCCACGGCCTTCGCGGCCACGTCGACCGCCTCGTCGAGGACGTTGTTGGGTGCGCCAGCGGTGAAGCGGAGTTGCAGAGTGTCGGCGAGGTTGGACAGGTTGATGGCGTGTCCGGCGGCGGTGCTGTCGGCCACCGCCTGCCGGCCGAGATCGACAGCGGTGTTGAGATCAGCGACAAAGCCAGTCAGCAGGTACCGGTTCACCAGCGCAACGGCGAGATTGGTCAGTGCCTCGGGGCCACCGCCCAGACGTACCGCCTGTTCGCCGGCGGTGATCGCCTCGGCCAGGATGTTTGGGTCACCGGACACGTCGTAGCCGCGGGTCAGCACGAGGCAGAGCACCGCCGTCGCATCGGCGAGACTCTGGTCGTCGTGACCGCCGCACGGGCTGCGGCCTGCGCCGCGGTCAAGTCTCCCGAGTCCGCACTGATGGTGTGCCGAGTGATCAGGGCCGCCGCGAGGTTGGACAGGTAGACGCCGCCCGGGGCAGCGGCGGTCGCCGCCCGCAGCGCGGCCACTGCGGTGTCCAGGTCGGCCGGGTCACCGGAGTGGCCGAAACGGGCCAGTAGGGCGCTGCCCTGGTTCGACAGCCACGCGCCCCGATTGGGGTCGGTGGACTCCGCGCGGCGTACCGATTCCGCAGCCGACAACGACTGCTTCGTCGATGTCGGACCTGTCCCCGGTGAGCAGGAACCGTTGCCGCAGCGTGCTGGACAGGTTGGACAGCCGTCGGGGCCCTTCGCCACCTTCGGTGCAGGCGGTTCGTAGCAGTTCCACCGTTTCGTCGAGCGCCTGAGGATCGCCGGTCTGCTCCCACGACCGGTAGGCCCGAATGCCGGTGGCCTCGTCTAGTTGCGCATGCAGCGAGGGCGGCAGCAAGCCTGGATCCAGCGTGTACAGGTCGGCGAACAACGGCACGGCGATGGCGACCTCGCCTCCTTTGCCTCGGCGTCGACGTGGTCGGCCCGTACCCAATGCAGGTAGGCCACCGCGAGCATTACCTCTGCGTCCAGATGCTCTGCTCGGTCGACGATGGCCAGCAGGGCGGCTGCCTCGGCAGCCGCTTGCGGGTTGAGGACGTGAGCGCTGTCGAGGGTATCGCGTACCGTTCCACTCTCGCCTCGACCCGAGCCAGCAGTACCTCCCGAGCGTCCGGCTCATCGCGTGCCACGATCGGAACGCTACCGGCTGGTGGCAGCCCGTGGTAATGCTAGAAGCGGGATGACCACCAGATCGATCGGGGTGCCACCATCGCTGAGGATCTACCCGACGCCGAACGGCGGCTCGCCGCCTTCGCCGCCGGCGACTACACCGGGGTGACCGCAGCGGGCACTGAATCGCTTGCCGAGCGCCTCGTCCGTGACTCCGCCGGAGCCGCGGGGACGCAGCTAAGGCACCGGATGTTGATCGTGGCGGCCTGCCTGCATCACTGCCGGGCCCTGGCTGTGGCCACGTCGGAGGGCCGACGCGCTGCGAAGCGGCATGCCGGCGCTGTGGCCCTGGCCGTCGCCCTGGAGGAACCGCAGGTGGTGCCGATGATGCTGCGACCGGTGGCCGCTATCGCCGCAGTCGACGCGTGCGCCGAGTTCCAGCGACGGGGATTGCTTGACTTGGCGATTGCAGCCGGACGCGTCGCGCTGCGCTGGGGCGCAGAGGCGACCGTGCGGGCAGGGCGGATCAACGTGGGTGCAGCGCTGGGTGAGCGGTTCGAGGCGACCGGCGATGTGGCCGACCTCGACGAGGCAATTGAGCTGTACCGAACCGCGGCCGTCGAGCCCGGACCACTGCAGGCCGACCTGCTCAACAATCTCGGCACCGCCTTGCTCGCCCGGTTCGGGCATACCCGGATGCCCGCCGACATCGACGACGCGGTCCGCTCTCTGTCTCAGGCCGCGTCCGGGTCCGGCTCGGCCGGGCACGCCGCGAACCTCGCTCAGGCCCTAACCGTCCGCTACGAGGCCACCGGAGACCTCGCCGACCTCACCGAGGCGGTACGCCAGGCGCGCCTGGCCGTCGACCACAGTGACCTCGACGACCCGGATCTCGGGGCACGGTTGTCGGGTCTGGGTTCGGCGTTGCGGACCAGGTTCGAGGCAACCGGCGACAGCGGTGACCTAGACGAATCGCTGACGGCGCACCGGCGGGCTGTTGCCGTGGTACCAGCCAGGCATCCGCGGGTTTTCGGTATCAAGATCAATTTGGGCAACACCCTGCGTGCCCGATACGACCTCGCCGGCGCCTGGGCCGACCTCGACGAGGCGATCACGGTGACCGGTGACGCCCTCGCTACCGCACCCGCCGGGCATCCCGGCGTCGCCCGTTATAGCAGCAACCTTGGGGCGATGCTGCGGCTGCGTTTCCAGTCGACCGGCGCACGACACGACCTTGACGCGGCCGTCAAGGTTCAGCAGCAGGCGGTTTCCAACGCCGCTGCCGATGACCATTACCAGGGCCGTTATCTGTCCAACCTGGCCGGGAGCCTGCTTACCCGCTTCGAACGGTTCGGCGCCGGCGACGACCTGAACCAGGCGGTGTTATACGGCCGCTGGGCGGCCACCTTCGCCGGCCAGTCCCCCACCGACTGGGCCCGGTGCCTGTCGACGCTGGCCGGCGTGCTGCAGGCACGTTTCGACAGGCACGGCGCCGTCGAGGACATCGACGAGGCCGTCACCGTCGGCCGGCAGGCCACCGAACTGGTGACTATTGGTCACACCGATCGGCCCCGCTACCTTACGAACCTGAGCCTCTTCCTTCAGGCCCGGTTCACCCGCACCGAACAAGATGCCGACCTCGACGAGGCGATCAGCACAATGCGGGAGGCGGTCGCAGCCACCCCGCCGCGCAGCCCCGCCCTACCCGCTCGACTGTCCAACATGTGCGTTATCCGGCAGACCCGATACCTGCGTAACGGTGACCTCACCGAACTCGATGCGGCGATCGTCGATGGGCTCCACGCAGTCGATCAGACCGACGGCAGCGCCCCGGAGCGGCACAGCCGGCTATCCAACGTGGGTCTCGCGCTGCTGCGCCGGTTCGAGCGCACCCGTCAGCCACAGGACCTGGACGACGCCGTCCGGCTGGGTACCGAGTCGGTCGCGGCGGCCGAGCCAGGGTCGCCGGGCTGGTCCCGGTCGCTGGTCAATCTCGGCAGCGCGTATGAGCAGCGGGCGACCGCCACCGACCTACGCGAAGCCCGGGACTGCTGGTGGTGTGCCGCCTCAGCACCCGCCGCGCCGGTGGCCGTCCGGACTGTCGCGGGCGCGGCGTGGGGC